>JANOVS010000084.1:0-8291 GCA_031417515.1 Hyphomicrobiales bacterium | reverse complement strand
GACGTGGGGACAGGGGCAGAATGAAAAACTACGGCAGAAGATGGTTCCGGGAAGGCAGTTTGATCGCCGAATTTGGCGACGGGCTGGGCAATGCCGTGCGCCAACAGAAGCAGTCCCTGGCCCTGAATGCCGCCCGCGTTGATGCCGAACTGGCGTCAAAGGCCAAGTCTGAATTCATTGCCAACATGAGCCATGAATTGCGCACGCCGCTGAATGCCATCATCGGCTTTTCCGACATGCTGGCCACCAACACAATTTCGGGCCCTGAAAAAATACCGCTCTATGCGTCCTATATCAAACAGGCCGCCGAACATCTGCTGGCCCTGATCAACGGCATTCTCGACGTTTCCAAAATTCAGGCTGGCAAGCTTTCGGTTGATCCTGAGCCTGTCAATCTCTTGAACATTCTCGATTCCTGCCTGCTGATCACCGATGCCAAGGCCAAGGAAAAAAACATCGCAGTGGAGAGCCACATCTCGGACAAGCTGCCCCTGCTGCTGGCTGACCCCTTGCGCCTCAAGCAGATTCTCATCAACCTCCTGAGCAATGCTGTGAAATTCACGCCCGATTGGGGCCGCGTTCGGCTGGATGCCTCAAGCCAATCGGAAGGCTTTGCCACCATCAGCATCAGCGATACGGGCCAGGGCATGGACGCATCCGAAATTGAAACCGCCATGAGTCCCTTCGGCCAGGTCGAAGCAGGCTTTGACAAACGCCATGAGGGCACAGGTCTGGGCTTGCCCATCGCCTTTGCCCTCGCCCGGTTGCACGGCGGCGATCTGCGCATCCAATCTGCCAAGGGGGCCGGAACCCGCGTCAGTGTTTTTATTCCTTTGGCATCTACAGCCAATTTCACCAGTGGAGTGCATTAAGTGCCAATGTCCAGTTCAGCACCGCTTTATGCCCAGCCGGATCAGCGCACCGCCGCCGCAGCCCATGAAGCCGAACGCATGGGCCGGATTGTGGCCGTCACCGGCGGCCACGCCGTAATACTGCTCGATGCCCATGATGGTATTTTTGCTGAGGGCCAGAAAGGCCCTGAAATTGGCACCTTGCTGAAAGCCGACGCCGCCCACGCCGTCACACTGGCACTGATTTCGGCCTTGAGTTCACCCATGCCATCGCAATCCGCCAATGAAAAGGAAATGCGTATCGTCGAAGTGGAATTCATCGGCGAATTGCCCAAGGGCAAGGATGGTATTGCGCGCTCGTTCCGCCGTGGCGTTTCGAACTACCCATCGCTTGGCGACAGTGTTTATCGCGCCAGCCGGGCTGAACTCGCCCTTGCCTATGCCTGCGATGCCGCATCTTCCGTGCGGGTTGGCCACATCCAGCAAGACCCTTCCATTCCAGCCATGGTGAAAATCGACGAAATGCTCGGCAAGCATTTTGCCATTCTTGGCACCACTGGCACCGGCAAATCCTGCACCGTGGCATTGATACTCCGCCGCATTCTCGAAAAAAATCCGCAAGCCCACATGTTGATGCTGGATGTGCACCGGGAATATGCCCAATCTTTCCAGGGCATTTCCGAAGTCATTACACCCGAAAACATGTCGCTGCCCTTCTGGTTGCTGAATTTTGAAGAGGCCATAGAAATCATTGTCGGCCCGCAAGCCAACCGCGATGCCGATGTGGAAATCCTGCGCGAACTCATCCCAATGGCAAAGTCCCGCTATGTGGCGAACCAACGGCGTGACCGCTCAAATCTCAACCGCAACACCATTTCCGAAAGCAACATCGGCGTGGATACGCCCATTCCCTTCCGCACGTCCGATCTCATTGGTGTGATCGAGGAACATATCGGCAAGCTGGAACTGCGCAACGATCTGGCCCCGTACAAGCGCTTGAAGGCAAAACTGGAATCAATCTCCCGTGATCCCCGCTATGCTTTCATGTTCGGCTCCCTCACCGTGCAGGATAACATGGCTGCCGTATTGGCCCGGATTTTCCGCATTCCCGTCAACGGCAAACCCATTGCCATTCTGGAACTGGGTGGCCTGCCGTCTGAAATCATCAATGTGGTGGTCTCGGTTCTGGCCCGCCTGGCTTTCGATTTCGGCGTGTGGAGTGCGGGCAAAATCCCCATCACCTTCATCTGCGAAGAAGCCCATCGTTACGTGCCAAACGACAAAACCACAGGCTTTGAACCGACAAAACGCGCCATTTCCAAAATCGCCAAAGAAGGCCGCAAATATGGTGTGTCACTCTGTATTGTCACACAACGCCCTGCTGAACTTGACCCAACCATCCTGTCCCAGTGCAACACGATTTTCGCGCTGCGCCTGACCAATGAACGCGACCAGGAGATCCTGAAGGCCGGGATTTCCGACGCTGCTGCCAGCTTGCTGGAATTCATGCCCACCATGGGCACAGGCGAAGCCATCACCTTTGGTGAAGGCGTCGCACTTCCCACCCGCATCAAGTTCGACATGCTGCCCGCCCATGAATTGCCGAAATCCAATACGGCCTCCTTTACCGCCAACTGGGCCAGGGACTTGCCCGACGATGCCTTCCTGCATGAGGTCGTAAGCCGTTGGCGTTCACAAAGCTTCAATCCTGATGCTGCGGGCTATTCGGCTGACGTTGCGGCCCCTGTGGCTGATGTCATGATCCAGGCTCCTGCCATCGCCGCACTACCGCAATTTGGCGCCAACCCCGCCTCCACCGGCTTTGGCCAAGCCCCGCAACGGGCCATGGTCCAACCCGCCAGCATCTCGGCACCTGCACAACCCAGCTTGCGCCGCAATCCCATAACCCCAGGCCCAGCACCGAGTGCCGCCCCAACAGCTGCCCCAACAGCTGCCCCAACAGCTGCCCAAGTCGCCAACAAACAAGAGAGCCTCGCCAACCTGCTGAAACAATTCCGCAACTGAGATTTGGGCTTTTCGATTCACCATTCTCTCCCGCCCCGCAATGGCAGGGCTGCCGCATGGCACCACCAAAGGGACCTCATCCGGCGCGTTGCGCCACCTTCCCCAGAGGGGAAGGGACATTGACAAGGCAGCGGCGATTGTCGCTTCTCCTCTGGAGAAGCTGTCGCGAAGCGACTGATGAGGTCCTTCTGGCAGCCCCATGCGACGGAACTTCATGCAAGTGACAAGGGACCACAGGACAATCTAAACAAATTCAAATAGCTGATGGCACACGACACGCCATTGCCAGCGGCATCGGAAACACCGCCTGCCAAACAACTTGCAACCAAACCCAGACGCCGCTATCACCCAGCCAATCCAGCGGGGTTGAGACCCCGCCCGATCCATGGGGGATCGTCTAACGGTAGGACCGCGGACTCTGACTCCGCTAGTCTAGGTTCGAATCCTAGTCCCCCAGCCACTTGAAGATTACGCCTTCTCGCCCGCTGGTGGGCCGGAAGCACCATTTGAGACAAGGACCAGGACCATGCCATTTCCTCCGAATTATCGGCAGGAGCGCAGCAATCGCGAGCGCGCCAAACAACGTGCGGCCCTCGACAAGCAGGCGCGCCGTGACGAAAAATCATCTGCCCGCAAACCCGATGCACCGGAGGAGGTTGCACCGCTGCCGGACACTCCAGAGACTCCAAAGGACAATTGACATGGCCAAGAAACAGAAAAAACAGGAAGACAACTTTGTCTTCTATGACGTGACCTATGCTGACGGCAGCAAATCTTCGCGCCGCAAGATCAATGCCGTGGGCCTCGAACGCGATGAAATCGAAGACTTCGCCCGCACCGAAATCATGACACAAGATCGCCGCATCACCGAAATGTCCGGCAAGGAACGCGGACCGATCCAGGAATTGGTGCGCTCGGACGTTTAGAAAAAGTCATCGCGTGTCCCCCCACCTCCCTCAATAAACCCCGATCAACTTCACTCCGGCTATCGTCAGCACTACGCCCAGCGCCCTGAGAATTGTATTGGTTGGCAGTTTGCCGATGCCGAAGGTGGAGCCGATTGTGGCACCTGCCAGCACAGTGATGGCATAGAGCGGGAGTTCGGCTGGCAAGGCTTGCACCGAGGCTACGTTGCCCAAAAGTCCGGCGACGGAATTGCAGAGTATAAAAACCGCTGCGATGCCAGAGGCCACGCGGGTTTCGCTCCAGCCGAAGATCAACAAGAGGGGCGACAGGAATATGCCGCCGCCCGTGCCAGTAAGGCCCGACAGAAAACCAATGCCCGCCCCTGCGATGATGCCAATTGGCACCGGAACATTTCTTGTTTCGCTACTGCTGCGCAATTCGCCTTTCCACAACAACCGCGCCGCCGCAACCAGCAATACCACGCCAACCAACGGTCGATAGTATTCCCCCGGCAAATGGATCGATCCGCCGAGAAACGCCATGGGAATTGCACCAATCAGAAACGGCCAGACTGTGCGCCAGCTGAACAACCCTGCTTTGATGAAGCGAAACGACGTGAGGCTTGAAACCAGGATATTCAACACCAGCGCCGTGGGCCGCATGACGGCGCTGGGCAGCTCAAACAGCGCCATCAAGGCGATATAGGCCGAAGCCCCACCATGGCCCACCGAAGTGTAGAGTATGGCGCCGAGAAACATCAGGAAAGCCAACAGGCCATCAGCACCGGATAGTGTGGACATGGAAGAGAAGCTTTCGAAAGGTTCGGAGGCTGCTTAACTGAGCGGCAATTTCACTGCAACCCGCAAGCCACCCATAGGGCTGTCTTCCAGCGAAATATCACCACCATGGGCATGGGCAATATCAAGGGCGATGGCGAGGCCCAAGCCTGTTCCGGTTTCATCCAAATTGCGGGCATTGTCGAGGCGCACAAAGGGCCGAAAGGCATGCTCGCGGTCTTCAGGCGCAATGCCGGGTCCATTGTCATCGACATAAAGCCACAGGCGCTCGTCCTTGATCTCTCCGGTGACCCGCACCTTCAAGCCATAGCGCGCCGCATTGCCGATGAGATTGGACAACAGGCGGCGGAATGCATTGGGTTTGAGTTTGACCGGGGTGAGAGGCAGCGTACCCAACTCGATTACCGCATCTGAATCGGGCCGGTCCCGTTCAACCGATTCAATCGTCGCGGCAAGGGCTTCGGGTATGGACAAGGACACAACTTGCTCGCCACCATCGCCTTTGACGAAGGCCATGTAGTCTTCAAGCATGTGCTGCATTTCATCCACATCTTCCTTGAGCGGATGAATTTTCGGATTGTCGCCGAGCACTGCAAGTTCCAGTCGAAACCTTGTGAGGATGGTGCGAAGGTCATGGGACACGCCAGCCAGCATGGCGGTGCGTTGTTCCACATGCCGTGCAATGCGCCGCCGCATGTCCATGAAGCTCAATCCAGCGGCGCGGATTTCCGTGGCACCACGGGGCCGGAATGACGCCGTATCACGTCCAAGCCCGAAGTTTTTTGCAGCTTCCGCCAATTCCAGAATAGGCCTGATCTGGTTGCGCAGGAACAAGGCCGCGACAGATAGCAGAAGTGCCGTGGCCCCTAGCATCAGCAGCAACAGGAAACCTGTGCTCGTCGCACGGGCCCGGTCAGCTTCGGTCTTCAACTGAAAAATCAGGCCCGGTTCGACTTCGACTTGAATCTCTACCTTGCCATCTGGCGTATTGCTGTTGAGCCAGAAGGGACGCCCGGTTTCGCTGTTGAGATATTTCTGCATCTTCACATCGAACAATGCATAGAACGGCGGCTTTACCGATGCTGGCAGCGTGGTGCCGCGCAACACTTTCAGATCATGGCGCAAGCGTTGCGTCGACATGGTTTCAATTGCCGCAATGGCCGCCGGAGAACGGTCGGATTTCTGGTAGATGTCGATCATCAAGCCAATCTCGCGCGACAGGGAACGGCCCAGAACTTTCGTTACATTGTCCCAGTAGCGGTCAAGAATGAAACCAGCCATCAGGGTTTGCAACAGCAGCACAGGCACGATGAGGATCAACATGGCCCGGCGATAAAGCCCGCTTGGCGCATGGCGTTCGAGCCAGCGGTTGAACTGGTGATAGAAGGTCGGGTTTGCTGGAATGTCAGTCATGTCAATCCCTTTCGGCCCTTTCGGCAAACAGGCAATAGCCTTGTCCCCTTACGGTTTGCAGGTGTACCGGATTTGCCGGATCTATCTCAATTTTTTGCCTGAGGCGATTGATTTGCACATCAATGGCCCGGGCACCATCGGTGCCGCCTTCCATCTGGAATTCGGTCCGTGGCACGGGTTGCCCTGATTTTTGCGCCAGGATGCGCAAGATGTCTTTTTCGCGTGTCGTCAAATGAGTACGTTCGCCACCGTTGAGCAATTCGCCATTTTCCAAATCAAAAAGCCAAGTGCCAAATCGCAACTTGCGACTGATCTGTTTTGCAGGTTCGGCCCGGCGCAGCAGGTTGCCAAGGCGCAGCAACAATTCTTCCGGTTCGAAAGGTTTTCCAAGATAGTCATCACTGCCATGGGAAAGTCCCTGAATGCGATCAGCCGTATCAGTCAGGGCCGACAACATGAGAATAGGCACATTATTGCTTTTGTCCCGAATGTCTTTCGCAAATATCGGTCCGGATTCACCCGGCATCATGTTGTCAAGAACAATCACATCAAACGCCAGTCCTTGCATGGCCTTGCGGGCCTCCGCCGCATTGGCCGCACTGCTCACCCGGTAGCCGTGATTGCTCAGATAGCGCGCCAGCAATTCACGGATGCGGCGATCATCATCGACGATCAATATATGGCTCTCGTTGCCTCTCATCCGGTTTCCCCGGCAGCTTCCAAAGCAGCTTCACCAGTAGTTTCCCCGGTGGCCTTGTCAGCCCGCGCCACCCATAGCTCCGCAGCCTCGCGATTTTCGGGATTGATCAATTGCAGGAACAACTCCCGGTACAGATTGCCATCGCGCTCGCCCAAATGGGCCACGGCGTCTTGAAAGCGTTTGATCTGGGGGGTCATCAATTTTCGCCAGAGTTCATGTCCGTCAGGGGTGAGAAAAAGCAAACGCTGGCGCCGATCTTCCGGTCCGGCTTTCTGATAGACGTAGTTTTTTTCGATCAGCTCCTTGAGCACCCGGCTGAGACTTTGTTTGGTGATCCGCAACATGTCGAGCAACTGCGCCACCGTCATGCCAGGGCTGCGGCCGACAAAATGCAACACCCGATGATGGGCACGCCCAAAGTCCAGACCTTCCAGGATTTGGTCCGGGTCGGTGACAAAATCCCGATAGGCAAAGAACAACATCTCGACCAGAGCCGCCGCCTCGTTCTCGCTCAATTTATTTATGTCAGCCATGTTGACATATTATTCCCGTGTGTTAGCTTGATTTTCCAATATCCTGTATCGCACGACATTGCTGCAACGCACAACCAAGATGGAACATCGTCATGAGCATTTTACCCTTCGATAAACGCGACGGCTCAATCTGGTTCAATGGCGACGTCATCCCGTGGCAAGAAGCAAAAATCCATGTGTTGACCCATGGTTTGCACTACGGCTCTTCAGTTTTCGAAGGCGAGCGGGCCTACGGCGGAAAAATCTTCAAGTCAGAGCAGCATACAGCGCGTTTCCGCAAATCGGCAAACATCATGGATTTTGATCTTCCGTACACGGATGATGAAATCAATGCCGCCAAGGACAAGGTTGTTGAACTGATGGGCGGTGGCGACCAATATGTGCGCCCCGTGGCTTTCCGCGGCTCGGAAATGATGGCGGTGTCGGCCCAGAACAACAAGATCCATGTGGCCATTGCGACGTGGGCCTGGCCTTCGATGTTTGATCCCGAAACCAAGATGAAGGGCATTCGTTTGGACATTGCTGAATATCGCCGCCCTGATCCCATGTGCGCACCGGTTCACGCCAAGGCCGCCGGGCTTTATATGATCTGCACCATCTCCAAGCACAAGGCAGAGAAAAAAGGCTATGCCGACGCAATGATGCTGGATTGGCAGGGCCGCGTGGCGGAATGCACCGGCGCCAACATTTTCTTTACCCGTGATGGCGCTATCCACACGCCGATTGCCGATTGTTTCCTCAACGGCATTACCCGCCAAACCGTCATCGCACTGGCCAAGGAACAGGGTCTCGAAGTGATCGAAAGCCGCATCATGCCCGAGGACTTGTCGAGCTATAATGAATGCTTCATCGTGGGATCAGCCGCCGAAGTCACACCCGTGGCCGAAATCGGACCCTACAGCTTCAAGCCCGGCAATATTTCGCGGACCTTGATGGACAGCTACAGCAACCTCGTGCGGAAGTAGGTTCGAGCGAACTTGCGCTGATATCGCTTGCAGTCCCCACCTCCGGCCTTCGGCCACCTTGTAACATTAAATTGTGTTATTTGGGGTTGTCTCGCAAGAGG
>JANOVS010000083.1:0-21157 GCA_031417515.1 Hyphomicrobiales bacterium | reverse complement strand
CGTGAAGGGAATGCGGCACGAGGCAGAGCGGTTGCGGCTGGAATAGGCCAGCAACACCGGGGCTTCGTAACCGGGGACCAGACGCTTGTAGGAGTTGGTTGAGGGGTTGGTGAAGGCATTGAGCGCCTTGGCATGCTTGATGACGCCGCCGATGAAGAACAGGCAGAGTTCCGAAAGATCAGCATACTGATTACCCGCCATCTGGGGCTTGCCGTCTTTCCAGATGGAGAAGTGGCAATGCATGCCCGAACCATTGTCACCCATCACCGGCTTTGGCATGAAGGTTGCGGTTTTGCCGTAGGAGTGTGCGACGTTGTGGATGACATATTTGTAAATCTGCATGTGATCAGCAGCCATGGTGAGGGGCTGATACTTGGTGCCGAGTTCATGCTGGGACGAGGCCACTTCATGGTGGTGCTTTTCAACCGACAGGCCCATTTCGCCCATTACAGCCAGCATTTCGCCGCGCATGTCCTGGGCTGAGTCCATGGGGTTCATGGGGAAATAACCGCCCTTGGTTCGCATGCGGTGGCCCATGTTGCCGGTTTCATAATCGCGGTCGGAGTTGATCGGCAATTCCACGCCATCCAGCTTGAAGCCGGTGTTGTAGGGTGAGGTGGAAAATTTCACATCATCGAAAATGAAGAATTCAGCCTCAGGTCCAACGAATACCGTGTCGCCGAGCTTGGTTGATTTCAGGTAATTTTCAACGCGCTTGGCAATGCCGCGGGGATCGCGGGCGTAGCCTTCGCCGGTGCCGGGATCAATGATGTCGCAGAACACCGCCATGGTGGTTTGGGCATAGAAAGGGTCCATGTGAACCGACGTTGCGTCGGGCATCAGGATCATGTCGGATTCGTTGATGGCTTTCCAGCCGGCAATCGATGAGCCGTCAAACATCAAGCCTTCTTCCCACGCATCTGCACCCATCTGGGAAATGTCCATGGTGAGATGTTGCATTTTTCCGCGCGGGTCGGTGAAACGCAGATCGACGTATTTCACGTCCTTGTCCTTGATCATCTGCAAGGCATTTTCGATTGCTTTATCTTTGGCCATAGTTGTCCTCTTTGGTCTGGCTTTAATTCTAGAATGGTTATAGCGCGTCCGTGCCGGATTCGCCGGTGCGGATGCGGATGGCGTGTTCGATGGTGGAAATGAAAATCTTTCCATCACCAATACGGCCGGTTCGGGCGGCGTTTTGAATGGCTTCAACGGCTTTGTCTACAAGCTCGTCAGCAATCACAACTTCGATTTTCACTTTTGGCAGGAAGTCCACAACATATTCGGCCCCGCGATAGAGTTCCGTGTGGCCTTTCTGGCGGCCAAAGCCCTTGGCTTCCGTTACCGTGATGCCCTGAAGCCCGACTGCTTGCAGGGCTTCCTTCACTTCATCGAGCTTGAATGGCTTGATGATCGCTTCGATTTTTTTCATGGGGTACCTCAATCCTGTCATCGCGGAGTTGCATGGCCTGTGCCAATTGGGAGGGGTAGGGATTTCAAGGGGTTAGGGGGTGTGGTGGGAGTGGTTAGATGTGAGTATGTCTAATAATTGGGCGCGGTGACTGTTTTTTAGGCAAAATTCGCGATGGCAACATGCGCAATGGGGCGGATGAGGTCCCTAAATCAATTTCCCCTGTCGGCGAATTTGTCAACTGCAAGGGCGTTCAATTGAATGTCGTGAGCATCGGGCGTCCAGTTAAACCCATAAAATTCGTCATTCCAGCCAAGCGTAGCCCTTGCGAAGCGCGAGCTGGAACCCCGCTTTCTTGCAACACGTCAAACTTGTTATCGGCAAAGCTGGCTATCAAATCGCCCGCGATAGGGCGGGCGTTTGGAATGACGGTTTTTTAGATGAGCGCGTTTCTCAGTTTCGATTAACCGCCCGAGGTTCTAACGCCTGCCCGACGGAATCAGTTTGATAGTTGCCGCAAAAGCCTCATGCGCCACGGGGTCCACGGGTCGGTGGCGCGGGGTTGTTGTGGCGGGATGGTGCGTAAGTTCATTGTCGCCGCGCCAATTGGAAATCGGCCTGACAGGTCGCTTTTCAAAGCCGCCGCCGCAATTGGGACAGACATTGTGCAACACGCTTTCCATGCAGTCTGCACAGAAAGTGCATTCAAATGAGCAGATGCGGGCCTCGGTTGAATGCGGCGGCAAAGCTTTGGCGCAATGTTCACAAATGGGTCGAAGGTCAAGCATCGCCGCAGTTTATTCTCACGGCTGGTGCGTGCAAGTCCAAATTGACAAAGGCGTTCAGGTCCACTTGAGTGGTGCCATCAGGATTGGAGCACTTAATGTATCTCAATAAATTTCGCCTCGACAATAAAGTGGCGGTGATCACTGGTGCTGCTCGCGGCATTGGCTTTGCCACGGCAGATGCCTTGTCGGAAGCGGGGGCATTGGTAGTGATTGCCGATATGGATGGTGATGCGGCGGCGAAGGCTGCTGAGGCCCTTGTCAGCAAGGGGCGCCGGGCTGATCATGTAACGCTAGATGTGACGGACCCACGAGCGGTTGAAAATGTGCATGCCGAGATCATCAAACGACATAAAGTGGTGGATGTGCTGGTCAACAATGCCGGTATCGCCATTTCTTTTGTCCCTGCCGAAATCATGGATGATGCGACGTGGAACAAGGTGATCGATGTCAATCTGAACGGTGTGTTCTGGTGCTGCCGCACATTTGGCAAAGCCATGCTGGAACGCGGGCAGGGTGTTATTGTCAATGTTGGCTCCATGTCTGCTGAGATCGTCAATTACCCGCAGGAGCAAGTGAACTACAATGCCTCGAAGGCCGGTGTGCATCATCTCACAAGGTCGCTTGCAGCCGAATGGGCCAAGCGCGGCGTGCGGGTCAATGCCGTGGCTCCCACCTATATCGAAACCGATTTGACACGGGACGTGGCGATGCAACCGGAAATCCGCAAATACTGGATTGAAGGCACCCCTATGGAACGCATGGGGCAACCTTCGGAAATTGCATCGGTCATCCTGTTCCTGGCCAGTGATGCGGCGAGTTTGATGACAGGTAGCATCGTTTTGGCTGATGGTGGTTATACATGTTGGTGAATGAAGTCTTTGAAAGGCAACAAGCCTGCGTGGACACCAGTATTGTCGGCAAACAGTGTGTTGCGAAATAAAGTCTATTTCCGCCCTGCCACATGTCTCAACAATTCCGCCAGATCCTTGCTGCGCATTTCATCGAGTTTTTCATGCAGGGCCATGATTTCGATTTCGGCTTTGAGATTCACTTCGTAATCGTGCGCCGCGTCGATGCGGTCTTTGGTGGCGTGGCGGTTTTGGCTCATCATGATGATTGGGGCTTGCACTGAGGCCAGCATGGAGAGGAACAGGTTCAAAAGAATATAGGGATAGGGATCGAAAGCCTGCGCCAACATCAGTGAGTTGAGGACAACCCAGAAAAGCAAGATTGTCGCAAAGGTCATCAAGAATGTCCAAGAGCCACCAAAGCTTGCCACTTTATCGGCCAAGCGTTCGCCAAAAGTCAGGGCGCTTTCGTGTTCCAAATTGGTGTTGCGCGACACAGCGACTTTTCTGGCGATTCTCTCAATGACCCGGCGTTCACGCGGTGGAATGTTTGCATAGTCACTTTCGAGCAAACGCTGGGCCAGCAGTTTAACGGTATCGTCGGCATTCATCGCAGGAGCTCCCAAAATGTTGAGCATAGCACGGTTATGCCATCTGGCCTTTTTCCCCTGACTCGGTTAGGAAGCGCGAATTAAAATTTGAGGAGCGTTCATCATGACCAAGGCACAACCTAAGAAACACAAGATTGCATTGCTGACAGCCGGTGGTTTGGCGCCCTGTCTTTCCGCGTCGGTGGGTTATCTGATCGACATGTATTCGAATAAAATGCCAAAGGCCGAGATTATCGGTTATCGCAACGGCTATATGGGACTGCTCAAGGGCTGGTCTATCCCGGTTACCAGGGAAGTGCGGAAGATGGCGCTGGTGCTGACGCAGCATGGCGGTTCACCCATCGGCAATTCGCGGGTCAAGCTTACCAATGTGAAGGACTGCATTAAGCGCGGTCTGGTGCAGGAGGGGCAGAACCCGCTGCATGTGGCGGCGGAGCAATTGGTTAAAGACGGCATCACCATCCTGCATACCATCGGCGGTGATGACACCAATATCACGGCAGCGGATTTGGCGGCCTATCTCGCCAGCAACAATTACAATCTCACGGTCGTCGGTTTGCCCAAGACCATCGACAATGATGTGATCCCGATTGCGCAGACCCTGGGGGCCGCAACAGCAGCCGAGCAGGGCGCAATCTTCTGGGAAAATTCTGTGAACGAACAAAGCACCAATCCCCGCATGTTGCTGATCCACGAAGTGATGGGCCGCAATTGTGGTTGGCTCACGGCGGCGACGGCAGATGTTTACCGCAAGCGCTTGAAGAAGCAGAAGTTCGTGCCGGGCTTTGGATTGCCGATGGCTTACAAAGACATTGATGCGGTTTATGTGCCGGAGCTGAAGATTGATCTGGAAGCCGAAGCGGCACGCTTGCGCAAAGTGATGGATGCTGAAGATTGCGTGACGATTTTCCTGAGCGAGGGAGCCGGCGTTGACGACATCGTTGCCGAAATGCGGGCGCGTGGCGTAGAGCCGGAACGCGATGCCTTTGGCCGCGTAAAAATCGACAAAATCAACCCCGGCGCATGGTTCGCCAAACGCTTTGCTGACATGGTGGGGGCGGAGAAAACCCTGGTGCAGAAGTCGGGATATTTTGCCCGCTCGGCCAAGGCCAACAAGGAAGATTTGGCGTTGATCAAGAAGATGTGTGTTGAAGCGGTGAAAAGCGCGGTCGCAGGCGTTTCCGGTGTGATCGGCCATGACGAAGAAAAGAAAGGCATGCCGCTGCGGGCCATCGAGTTTCCAAGGATCAAGGGGGGGAAGAACTTTGATGTGAGGGTGAAGTGGTTTGGAGCGCTGTTGAAAGACGTGGGGCAACCGATGGGAAAGACGGTGGTGGTGGGGCATTGAGAGTGGTGCACTATTGGCGCAAATGTCAGCAGCAATTGCTGTAAGCAAACCAGACATTCACCCCTCCCTTTTTTGGGGAGGGGCAGGGGTGGGGTGGTTGGTCTGGGGGATATCTTCAAGCAGTTCGCACGCGGTCCCCACCCCCGGCCCCTCCCCGCGAAGCGCGGGTAGGGGTGGGTTGCCTCCATGTCTTCAGACAACGGCTTTTCAAATTGGCTGGAAGAATGTCATAGTGTGCGGATGACGGGCCTTTTGAAAAATCCGGTGTTTTTGTTACTTGGCACGGGATTGTTTCTCGGTTGTCTGATGCCGCTCGGCAAGTTGGCGGGTGAGGCTGGTTTTAATCCTTTGCTTTGGGCAACGATGATTGCGCTGGTGCCGGGGCTTTGTCTGGCTGCGATTGCGGGACGTCCGGCTTGTTCCATGGCCTCATTGGTGCGCTTTGGTTTTGGTTCGGGGCTTTTTGCTTATGTGCTTCCCAATGCGGTGTTGTTTACTGCCATGCCGCATATTGGCAGTGGTCTTGCGGGATTGATGTTTGCGCTTTCTCCGGTTGCAACGGCTTTGATTTCGTTGGCCCTGGGCGTTCGGCCGCCGAGCCGGAGTCTGCTGATTGCTGTGGGCTTTGGGTTTGTGGGTGCCATTTTGATTGTGGCTGGCCGACAATCCTTGTCGTTGCCTTCGGCTGCCAATTGGCTGTTAGTGGCGTTGATTATTCCAGCATCACTGGCCATCGGTAATGTTTATCGGTCGGCCCGCTGGCCTGTGGGGGCCACGCCTACGCAAGTTGGTGCGGCTTCCAATTTGTTGGCAGCTCCTCTGTTGTTTTGGCTTTGCTTGCTGCAAGGCGGGGAACTGAATCTTGCGCCGTTTGGCAACAACCTGATACTCGTGATCGCTCAATGCTTGGCATCAATCCTCATGTTCAGCTTGTTCTTTCGCTTGCAAGTTATTGGTGGGCCTACATATTTGAGTCAGATTGGTTACATTGCGGCGGCTGTGGGATTGCTGGCGGGGGTTGGCTTGTTGGGCGAATCCTATCCGCTTGTGGTGTGGCTGGGGGCAGGGTTGATCATTGCCGGGATTTTGGCGAGTTTTGCTAACAAACCTGTGAAACCGACGACCTAATTTCTTACTGGTATCGCAAAAAACCCTCTGCTATAGCCGCCACGATTAAAGCTCCCGCCGACCCCGAACGATCTCTGATTTTTCTGGGCCATGGTCATGACGCGGGCGTGGTGAAATTGGCAGACACGCAGGATTTAGGTTCCTGTGGGGAAACCCGTGGGGGTTCAAGTCCCTCCGCCCGCACCATGCTTCATGACCCGGAAGTTTGTGAAATGAATTGATAAAGACAGAGCGAGAACCATGCAGGTTACAGAGACACAAAATTCCGGCCTTAAGCGCGGCTTCCAAGTGGTGGTGAGTGCTGCCGATCTTACCAAGCAGGCCGATGCCAAGTTGAAAGACATGGCTGGCAAGGCCCAGATCAAGGGTTTTCGCCCCGGCAAAGTTCCCGTCGGCCATCTGAAGCGTCTTTATGGCAAATCGGTCATGGCTGAAGTGATTCAGGCGACCGTCGATGACCAGGCCCGTGCGGTTTTTGCGGACCGCAAATTGAAGCCCGCTTATCAACCCGATGTAAAGCTGCCAGAAGCCGAAGGCGAAGTGAATGCCGTCATCGAAGGCAGGCAGGATCTTTCATTCAATGTCGAAGCGGAAATTATTCCGGAATTCGAATTGCAGGATGCAACAGGCCTTGTGCTGACCAAACATGTGGTGGAAGCCGGTGATGCGCAGATTGGCGAAGCGGTCGATCGTTTGGCCTCGCAATACAAGTCTTGGGAAACCAAGGACGGTGCGGCGGAAAAAGGTGACCGGGTCACCATCAGCTTTGTCGGCAAGAAGGATGGCGTGGAGTTTGAAGGCGGCAAGGGCGAAGACATTCCCCTCGAAATCGGTTCAAACCAGTTCATTCCCGGGTTTGAAGATCAACTCACCGGCAAAAAGGCGGGCGATGAACTGACCATCAATATCACATTCCCTGATACCTATGGTGTGGCTGATCTGGCAGGAAAGCCTGCTGAATTTGCCACCACCGTGAGCCTGGTTGAAGCCGCCAAGAATGCAGTGATCGATGATGAGTTCGCCAAGAAGGTTGGCTTTGAGGATCTCGGCAAATTGCGCGACATGGTAAAGTCTGGCCTCGAACGCGAATTTGGCCGCATGACCGCCATGAAGCTGAAGCGCGATGTTCTGGATGCGCTTGACAAGCAATATGCCTTTGAACTTCCCGAAAAGCTGGTGGAAGCTGAATTCAACGGCATCTGGGGTGCGCTCTCCAATGAGATGGCACGGGCCGGTAAATCATTTGCTGATGAGGAAACCACGGAAGAAGAGGCCCGTAGCGAATACAAGGCGATTGCAGCACGTCGTGTGCGCCTTGGCTTGGTTCTTGGCACCATGGGTGAAAAAGAAGGTATTCAAGTCAATGAACAGGAATTGCAACAGGCCCTGATTGGCCGGGTGCGCCAGTTTCCCGGCCAGGAAAAGCAGGTCTACGACCACTACCGCAAGAACCCCAGCGCACTGATTGAACTGCGCGGTCCGATCTTTGAACAGAAAGTTGTCGACCACATTGTGGCAAAGGCGACTGTTGCTGACAAGACTGTGAGCAAGGAAGAACTCCAGGCCATGGTTGAAGAAGACATGGAAAGTGACGACGCATAAGTCTTCGCAGATTTGGACAAACGCAACGACCGCTTCGGCGGTCGTTGTTGTTTTACGGCTTGCGCAAGGCCTCTGAAAGAAACGGGGTACTTTGAACTTCCTTTCGGAAATGGAAATCCATTTTCTCATCAAGGACCAAACAGTTGCGCTTGATTTTTGTGAAAAGGTTTTCAAGATTCTTGTCGAGTTGTTCGCAGGTTTTGGCTTTCAGCGTGAGGCCCTGCTGATCATAGCTGGCAAAGCACGAGTTCCAGCTCGTGGCATGACCTTGTTCATGGGTTTCCAAATATTCGACAAAATCCTGCCACTTGGCTCTTGTGGTCTTTGACATGGTTTCGGGCTGAATGTGTTTGGGCAAGTGAAAAATGTAAAAGGCCGAAGTTTTGATTGCAGCGTATTTGCAGGAACCCTTTGTCCTCGTGTGCTTCACAATTGTCCGCGTTGCAGGCACGGTAAATGCAAAGGTCGCGTTGGCCGCCACACGCGGCGCTGTGGTTTTGATTATTTCATAAATGTCATGGGCGGTTTTGCCCGCCACCGCATAGTGGGCGATGCGCGACTGACTGCCTGCCTCAGCATTGGAGATCAGGCAGGCGCACAAAAGGGCGAGGGAAATTTGTTGTTTCATGGCTTTGGGTTGAGCAGGGCGGTGGCAACCCTGTCAAGGATTCGAGAACGCGCAGATTCTGGTGTAATTTTGCCACCCCTTTCCCTTTCGTCATTGCTCACCTATCTATGTGAACAATAATCAAACTGATTCACGCCCGGAGCCTTCATGTCCACATTTGATTCCACGACACCCCATGCCGCGTTTTGGCCTTCTGTTATCCAGCAAGAAGCCCGGGGTGAGCGGGTTTATGATTTGCCGTCACGGTTGCTGCGTGAGCGCATTATTTTTGTGACGGGGCAGGTGGAAGATACCATGGCTGCATCCATCAACATGCAGCTGCTGTTTCTTGAGGCCGAACACCCCAAGAAGGAAATATCCATGTACATTAACTCTCCGGGTGGCGTGGTGACGGCTGGCTTGTCGATCTACGACACCATGCAGTTCATCAAATGCCCGGTGACCACAATCGTCATGGGTCAGGCTGCTTCAATGGGTTCATTGCTGGCTGTGGCGGGCGAGAAGGGCCAGCGCTTTGCTCTGCCGAACTCCTCGATCATGGTGCACCAGCCCTCAGGTGGTTATCAGGGCCAGGTTACTGATATCATGATCCATGCACGGCATGTTGAAAACATCAAAAAACGCATGAACGAGCTTTATGTGAAGCACACAGGCCGGACCATCAAGGAAGTGGAGATGGCCTTGGAACGCGACAATTTCATGACTGCGGAAGAAGCTTTGGCCTTCGGGCACATCGACAAAATCCTCGACAGGCGTCCAGATACCGAAGAGGGTAAAAAATAGTTGTTTTATTTCAATTGCTTGAGCTGTGGCATGGTTTAGAAGCCACAGTGGAAAGAATTACTTAACCTGCTGAAGCGCAATCTGGATTTGAGTCGCAGTGTTGGGATATAGTGGTCGTTTCGGCCTGGTGGCAAAGTTGTTGCCGTGTTTGTTGTGTAGCGTTTGTTATGGCGCGCCCGCGTTGCGCCTTTTTTGAGGAATTAGACATGAGCAAACCGACGTCCGGCGAGAGCAAGAACACGCTTTATTGCTCCTTCTGTGGCAAAAGCCAGCATGAAGTCAGAAAGCTGATTGCAGGACCAACCGTGTTCATCTGCGATGAATGCGTGGAACTCTGCATGGATATCATCCGTGAAGAGAATAAATCCGCTTTGGTGAAATCCAAGGATGGCGTGCCAACGCCCCAGGAAATCCGGAAAGTTCTGGATGACTATGTCATCGGTCAGGATTATGCCAAACGTGTGTTGGCTGTGGCAGTACACAACCATTACAAGCGCCTGAACCATGGCACCAAGGGCAATGATGTTGAGCTGGCAAAATCCAACATCATGTTGGTGGGTCCAACGGGCTCCGGCAAGACATTGCTTGCACAAACACTGGCTCGCATTCTTGATGTGCCCTTCACCATGGCTGATGCCACGACGCTGACCGAAGCTGGCTATGTGGGTGAAGATGTTGAGAACATCATTCTGAAATTGCTGCAGGCTTCTGACTACAATGTTGAACGGGCCCAGCGCGGCATTGTTTACATCGACGAAATCGACAAAATCAGCCGCAAGTCAGACAATCCTTCGATTACTCGTGACGTTTCGGGCGAAGGTGTGCAGCAGGCTTTGCTGAAGATCATGGAAGGCACAGTTGCATCGGTGCCACCACAAGGTGGTCGCAAGCATCCGCAACAAGAGTTCCTGCAGGTTGATACGACCAACATCCTGTTCATATGCGGCGGTGCTTTTGCTGGACTTGAACGCATCATCAACCAGCGCTCAAAAGGTACGGGCATGGGCTTTGGTGCCACCGTTCGTTCACCCGATGACCGTCGGACTGGTGCAGTTTTGCGCGAGTTGGAACCAGAAGATTTGTTGAAGTTCGGTCTGATCCCCGAATTCGTCGGCCGCTTGCCGGTGACAGCGACTCTTGAAGACTTGGATGAAGTTGCTTTGGTGCAGATTCTCTCTGAACCGAAGAATGCCATCGTCAAGCAATATCAACGCTTGTTTGAAATGGAAGGCGTCAAGCTGACCATTCCTGAAGAAGCGCTGAAATCCATTGCGCGCCGGGCCATTGAGCGCAAGACTGGTGCGCGCGGTTTGCGGTCCATCATGGAAAACATCCTGCTGGATACCATGTATGATCTTCCCGGCATGAGCGGCGTGGAAGAGGTAGTTATTTCCAAAGAAGTTGTGGATGGCCAAGCCAAGCCATTATTGATCTATGCTGACCGGGAAAGTGCCAAGGCGGCACCTGTTTCGGCTTAATCCTATTTTTGCCGCACACTTGAAGAAGTGTGCGGCAATCGCCAAATCTCAGGACAAGGCGCGCACGTATCACTTGACTGAACGAGCGAACGATACACAGGCAGGGCAATCCTGCAGAAGGACAGAAAATGGCAAAGAAGCCGACTAGTGTAGCAGCTCCCCTGGGAGTTGAAGAAGTTATCCCGGTATTGCCATTGCGCGATATCGTGGTGTTTCCCCACATGATCGTGCCGCTGTTTGTGGGACGCCCGAAAAGCATCAAGGCACTTGAAGAAGTGATGCGCGAAGAAAAACGCATTCTGCTTGTAGCCCAGAAGAATCCTGGTGATGACGATCCGGCGCTGGATACGATCTATGAAGTTGGCACAGTTGCACAAGTCATGCAGCTGTTGAAACTGCCCGATGGCACTGTCAAGGTTTTGGTGGAGGGCATTGAACGGGCCCGCGTAACTGACTTTACTGAACGCGCTGAATATTTCGAAGCCGTTGTAACCACAATGCCGCCGCCCAAGACTTATTCCAAGGAAACTGAGGGATTGGCGCGCAGCACGGCGGCGCAATTTGAAAGCTATGTGAAGCTCAACAAGAAAGTGCCGCAAGAAGTGTTGGCGGGGCTTGGCAACATCACGGATTTTTCCAAGCTAGCCGACACGATTTCAGCCCACTTGGCTTTGAAAATTGCCGACAAGCAGGAATTGCTTGAACTGGATTCTGTTGATGCACGACTTGAGAAAGCCTTTGCCTTGATGGAAGGCGAAATTTCTGTTTTGCAAGTTGAAAAGCGCATTCGTGGCCGCGTCAAGCGCCAGATGGAAAAGACCCAGCGCGAGTATTATTTGAATGAGCAAATGAAGGCCATTCAAAAAGAACTTGGCGACGGCAATGGCGGCGAAGAACGCGATGAACTTGGCGAATTGGACAAGCGCATCAAAGAAACCAAGTTCTCCAAAGAAGCCCGCGAGCGGGCTGAATCTGACATGAAAAAGCTGCGCCAGATGAGCCCGATGTCGGCGGAAGCCACCGTGGTTCGCAACTATCTGGATTGGCTGTTGTCGATTCCGTGGGGCACCAAGAGCAAGGTCAAAACTGATCTTGAGTTTGCCCAGAATGTTCTCGATGCTGATCACTTCGGCCTTGAGAAGGTGAAGGATCGCATCGTAGAGTATCTTGCGGTGCAGGCACGCACCAACAAGATGCGGGGCCCAATTCTTTGTCTCGTCGGGCCTCCTGGTGTTGGCAAAACCTCCCTCGGCAAATCTATAGCAAAAGCCACAGGACGCGAATTCATTCGCATGTCGCTGGGTGGCGTCAGGGATGAAGCTGAAATACGCGGTCACCGCCGCACCTATATTGGTTCGATGCCCGGCAAGGTCATCCAATCGATGAAGAAGGCCAAGAAATCCAATCCGCTTTTCTTGCTTGATGAAATAGACAAGATGGGCATGGATTTCCGGGGCGATCCTTCGTCGGCACTTTTGGAGGTGCTGGATCCGGAACAGAACGGCACATTCATGGACCACAATCTTGAAGTGGAATATGATCTTTCGAATGTGATGTTTGTCACCACGTCGAATACCTTGAACATTCCGCCAGCACTTTTGGACCGCATGGAAATCATCCGCATCGCCGGTTACACGGAAGATGAAAAGGCTGAAATTGCCAAGCGCCATCTGGTGCCCAAGGCCACGGAAAACCATGGTCTGGACAAGAAGGAATTTGAAGTTTCAGACGAAGCCATTCGTGAAATCATCCAGAAATACACCCGTGAAGCCGGGGTTCGTAATCTGGAGCGCGAAATGAACACGCTTGCCCGCAAGGCTGTCAAAGAATTGATGGTTGCCAAGGACAAGAAAAAGAAAATCAAGGTGACGCCGAAAATTGTCAATGACTATCTGGGTGTGCAAAAATTCCGCCACGGCGAAGTTGAGCGCGAAGACCAGGTGGGCGTTGTCACAGGCTTGGCATGGACAGAAGTGGGCGGCGAATTGCTAACCATTGAAGCCCTGATGATGCCCGGCAAAGGCAAGATGACGGTGACGGGAAACTTGCGCGATGTGATGAAGGAGTCGATTTCGGCTGCCTCGTCCTACGTGCGGTCGCGGGCGCTTTCCATTGGTGTGAAACCACCGTTGTTCGACAAGCGCGACATCCACGTGCATGTGCCTGAGGGTGCAACGCCAAAGGATGGTCCATCGGCGGGTATTGCTATGGTCACCGCGATAGTGTCGGTGTTGACGGGAATTCCCGTGCGCCGCGATGTGGCGATGACAGGTGAAATCACCTTGCGTGGCCGCGTATTCCCCATTGGTGGCTTGAAAGAAAAACTGCTGGCGGCCTTGCGTGGCGGTATCAAGAAAGTCTTGATCCCGGAAGAGAATGTCAAAGACTTGGCTGATATTCCCGACAACGTGAAATCAGGCATGGAAATCATACCTGTGGCCCATGCGGATGATGTGCTGAAACACGCTCTTGTTCGCCAACCCGAAGCAATCGAATGGGATGAACTCGCCGAGGAAGCCGCTGCTGCGGCACGCGGCAAGGCTCCGGTTGTTGATGGCGAAGGGGCTGTGCACTGAATGCGCACAGGCCCTCAACAGACGTACGGCGTCAATTGAGGGCCTGTGAAGTCGTAGTCACTTCGGTGGAATGAATGGTTGCGATATTTCCTTGAACACCGCTAGCGCCTCCAGCATGGTCGCATGTTTTGCCAATGCCGGATACTTCGTCATCTCAAACATTCCGGGATGGGCTTCGCTGAGAAAGCGCAAGGCGCAGACTTCGGCGATATCGGCGTGACCACAATCGGTTTCAAACCAATAGGTTAGCTTGTCTTTTGCACGCTCCACTTCAAGTGCGTTGAGAACACCTGAAATCTGTTCTTGGCAGCGTTTGATCCAAGTTGGCGAAGGCTCGGCATGCAGGCGCAGTTCATAAAACATGCTGACAGCCTTGTCGGCCAGTCCGCAAGCCAAGCTGGCGCGGCGGAGTGCGAGATGGCGTTCTGGTTCGTTGGGCGGCATCAGCACTTTGTCGGCAGGCACTTGACTGTCGAGATAGTCGATAATTGCCGCACTTTCGAGCAACGCCGTTCCATCATCAAGCACCAAGATGGGGACGCGACCCAAGGGATTATAGGCTCTGACTTTGGCTGCATCGCCAAAGGTTGACCAAGCCTTGTGCTCGAAGGGCATTTCATAAAGCCTCAAAGCAATGCCGACGCGGCGGACAAAGGGTGAGTCATATTGACCGATGAGGATCATGCTTAGCGTCCTTGGGTAAATACAATTTTCAGGGCGAAGAAAGCGAAAACGCCAGCAAATGAATAATCCACGCCACGCAAAATACGGGGGCGGGCTTTCAGCCAGTGGACGAATTTTTCCGCACTCCAGATCAGCAAGGCGGCCAACGGGGTGTTAAGCACGACAAAATAAAATCCCAGAAACAACAGTTTTCCCGCGACGTGCGGGTCGTTAGCTGAAACGAACTGCGGAAGGAATGTTATAAAGAAAAGCACCACTTTTGGATTGGTAAGATTGACAGTGATGCCGAGCAGAAAACTAGACAAGGCACTGGCGGGAGCCATACCTTCTGACTTTACATTCAGTGACGAACCGTTGCACATGGCGTCATAGGCCAGCCACAACAGATAGGCCGCGCCGACAATTTTCAACACCGTAAATGCGGTCACGGATGCCGCAATCAATGCTGAAACGCCAAAGGCTGCCAGCAAGGTGTGCACCACACAGCCCAGGTTTGTTCCAGCCATGGCGGCCCAACCGGCTTTACGGCCTGAAACCACCGTGCGCGACAGCCACAGCGACATATCCGGCCCTGGCGTGATGAACAGCAAGATGGAAGCCAGGGAATAGGCCAGCAGTGTTGTGGTATCGGGCAGGAATGTCATGGCCGTGTCATATCATTGAAGGAAGACTTTGTTCATTGCAAAAAACACAAGTTGCCATTCCCGGCGTTTGGTTTTCAACTGGCATTTGGAATGGCTGAGTCGGTTTTTGGTTGGGAAATGAACAAGAGCGAATTGATCAAGAAGGTTGCTGCCGACACGCGGTTGACGCGTGGCGAGGCTGAGGAAGTTGTTGAATCGACGATCGAAAACATCATCAAGGCGTTGGGCGAAGGTGATGATGTGCGGCTGATGGGATTTGGGGTTTTCACCGTGACGCAGCGCAAAGGTGGCGAAGCACGAAATCCCAAAACGGGCAAGATCATCAAAATGCCTGCCTCATGGCGGGCACGTTTCAAACCGGGTAAATTGCTGAAGGAGGCCGTCAACAGCTGAATAACCTCCCGGTGGCGTTTGGGGGCGGGGTGAAAGGCCAAAACAAAAAAGATTTCAGTTCTGAAAACATCAGCCTCACACGCCCTCAGAAAACGTGTGGGGCGTTGTTTTTGGGGATGGACTTGATGCTGTCCAAGAAGTTAGCTAACTTCGTACCATGACTGCTGTAACCATCCATAAAGCCAAGACCGAACTGTCCAAGCTGATTGCCCGTGTTGAGAAAGGCGAAACCATTGAAATCGCCCGCCGCAACAAGGTGGTGGCGATACTGGCACCTTTGCCGGAGGCACCAGTTCCAAAAAAGAGTCGAGGTCGCGGGGCTTGGAAAGATCAGGTCACAATTATTGGAGACTTGGTGGAGCCCATGACTGATGAAGAGTTAGGTTTTTGGGAAGACAATCCAATTGAACCTCCTCGTTGATACACATGTCGTCATTTGGTTTTTTGAAGACAGCGACGCGCTGCAACAAAAGCAATTGCATAGGCAAGTTTATTTTCGACTTGGATGGTTTCGCAGCCTTTGATGTAAGGGTGGGGGTGCAGGGCATCACGAGATCCAGTTTTCGAAGCGAAGATTTTTTATGCGGGAAAATTCTCGCACATTGCCTGTTACGAGAACGAGTTTAAGGGCCATTGCAGTGGCAGCGATCAACACATCGTAGGGGCCAATGGGCTGGCCGGATTTTCGGAGTGTATGTCGAAGTTCGCCAGCATGTGCTGCTGCCGCGCGGTCAAACGGCAGAATTAATAGTCTTGACGCCAATTGGTCAATGAGGAAATGTCGTTGCTTGGGATGGGCATATCCCGCTGCGCCATAATAAAGCTCGTGCAACACAATGGCAGAAGTCGAAAGTTGCCCTTCGTGCATTTCCAATTTCATAATGAGACCGGGATTGAGCGTTTTGAGCGCCTGAATGCAGGTGTCCGTATCAAGCAGATAGCCCATCAATCCCATTCACGCTCTTGCATTGGCGGCTGTTCACGATCCATCATGAAATCATTGTCGATGCGGGGCAGAGCAAAAAACTCAGCCCAGGAACCCTTGCGCACAGGCATGACAATCAGATTGTCGCCATCGCGCTTGATTTCAACCTCTTTCACATCATCCGGAAAGGCGAGGGCCTTCGGCACGCGGATGGCTTGGGTCTTGTTGTTTTTGAACACGGTGGTGCGGGGCATAAGAAAAACATATACTTTAGGTATATACAAGTCAATGGATAAACTTCCATTCCCGTTTTTCAACCATGCTTTTAGAGATATTCAGTAGCCCCAAAAGGAACTTGGCTATTTCTATTTCCAACGAAACTGAAATTTCTTTCCATACTATTGCACTGACGCTTTGTTGGCGGACATACTCTACTTCAAGTTCTTCCAATTCCGAAAGAACTCCGACTGCCAAAATGTCAATTTCTTTGAAAGGATTTTGACTGTCATTGCTGTGCACAATCAGCCCTCGGTATGTTAGCAATTCTTTTGCAATTGATTTTATTTGCTTTCTGCCACTTTTGAGAAAGTCAATAAATTCATCCTGTGCTGTTCTTGATTTCAGTACAAGAACGACAGCGCGCTGAAGTTTCTCTACACTCTCGTGAAAGGCGTAATACTCAAATGACAAGTTGCCTACAATTTCTTCCAAAGGACGGGCGCGAGACAAAGGATTGCGCAAAGGCCTGAATTTTTTAATTCTATGCAGCGAACAAGCAATTTTCCACGTTTTCGAGACAATATTCATACTTAGCATTCGATAATTTTGTTCAGGAGATATTGCAGGTTGATTTTCAGCAAAACGCCTCCACACTGAGCTTGTTTCTTCGCCCGGAGTTCGTTGCAAATCTTGAGGTATTCTCAGTTCAAAATATTGCGTACCAATGCATTTGTCATGCTCAAGTATTTGGGAAATTGCGACTAAAAGACTGTTGTCAGTTTTCACTCCGCTGCGACTCGCTCAAATCGTGCGACCTCAAAAACCTCGGCTTCTTTCGATGCCGAAACTTTGTCGCCAGACTTCAACGCCAAACGCACGCGTTCCATCTTCATGACATCTTCTGCCGACAGATATGGCCCCCAAGCGCCATCATCCGGAATGAGCGAAACTTTCACTTCAGCCATAAGATTGCCTTCACGGATCGTTCTGGTGATTTGGTGGTTCATGACTTCAACCTCCTCATGAGATCAGCGGTCCACTTTGACGGATCTGGAACATATGCAGTGACAAGCGTTGCAACATCAATCTTTGTTTTCGCAACTCCCCATATAGCATGAAATTTCAGGCCTTCAAATTCCTGTAAAAGCAACACTGTTGGACCCTTCCAAGCATCCGGATAATCCTCGACAACTTTGGCTGAAGGCAAAGCCATAATGATTGCAGTCGGGAAAATACCATCTGCCTTCATTTCTTCTTCACCGTGAATTGATAGCCGATAATTGCCCGCCGCGACCAATTGCTTGACGATTTGAAAAGTCTCGCTCACTCCGCCGCTTCCCTCCGTCCCCGCCGCAACACCTCCTTCAAATACTGCCCGGTATAACTGCGCTTCTCTTTCGCCACATCTTCCGGTGTTCCGATGGCCACGATCTCGCCGCCTTTATCGCCGCCTTCGGGGCCTAGGTCGATGATCCAGTCGGCGGTTTTTATGACTTCGAGGTTGTGTTCGATGACCACCATGGAATTGCCCTGGTCCACCAGTTCGTGCAGTACTTCGAGAAGCTTGCGCACATCATGGAAGTGTAAGCCCGTTGTAGGTTCATCGAGCAAATACAAGGTGCGGCCTGTAGCGCGTTTGGAGAGTTCTTTTGCCAATTTCACACGTTGGGCTTCGCCGCCAGAAAGCGTGGTGGCTTGCTGGCCTACCTTGATATAACTGAGGCCGACGCGTTCAAGCGTTTCCATCTTGTCGCGCACCGATGGCACGGCGCGGAAAAATTCGGCTGCTTCGCTGACTGTCATATCAAGCACATCGGCGATGGATTTGTCCTTGAATTTGATTTCCAGGGTTTCGCGGTTGTAGCGCTTGCCGTGGCAGGCATCGCAGGTCACATAGACATCGGGCAAGAAGTGCATTTCGATTTTAATGACGCCATCGCCCTGGCAGGTTTCGCAGCGCCCGCCTTTGACGTTGAAGGAAAAGCGCCCCATTTCATAGCCCCGCGCCTTGGCTTCCGGCAATCCGGCGAACCAGTCGCGAATGGGGGTGAAAGCGCCCGTGTATGTAGCGGGGTTTGAGCGCGGGGTGCGGCCAATGGGCGATTGATCAATGTCGATGATCTTGTCGAGGTGTTCGATGCCTTCGATGCGGTCATGTTCCAGCGGCGCTTCCCGTGAGCCCATAAGTTTACGGGCGAGGGCGCGGTAAACCGTATCGATCAGCAAGGTGGATTTGCCACCGCCTGAAACGCCAGTTATGCAGGTGAATACACCCAGTGGAATTTCCGCAGAAAGGTTTTTCAGGTTGTTGGCGCGGGCACCCGTCACGCGGATCGAGCGTTTTTTCTCCCACTTGCGGCGGTTGCGCGGCAGGGGAACTTGTTCAATGCCCGTCAGATATTTTCCGGTGAGGCTTGCGGGGTTGGACATCACTTGGTCAGGCGTACCTTGCGCCACGATATGACCGCCATTGATACCCGCACCGGGACCAATATCAACAACATGGTCGGCCATGCGGATGGCGTCCTCATCGTGCTCCACGACGATAACCGTGTTGCCAATGTCGCGCAGATGAATGAGGGTTTGCATCAATTTTGCATTGTCACGCTGGTGCAGACCGATGGAAGGTTCGTCCAAAACATAGAGCACGCCCGTGAGACCTGAACCAATTTGCGAGGCAAGCCGGATGCGCTGGCTTTCGCCGCCGGAGAGAGTGCCGGAAACGCGGGAGAGCGAAAGATAATCCAGTCCAACATCGACCAGGAATTTCAGCCGTGCGCGGATTTCTTTCAGAATGCGGGCAGCAATTTCCTTTTGTTTGGGCGTGAGTTTGTCTTCGAGAGAACGGTACCATTCATCGGCATGACGGATGGAGAATTGTGAGACTTGCCCGATATGCAATTCGGCGATTTTCACAGCCAGGGCCTGGGGCTTCAGGCGATAGCTTTCACAGACATGGCAGGGATGGTCGGACTGATAGCGGGCCAGTTCTTCGCGCATCCATTCGCTGTCGGTTTCGCGCCAACGCCGCTCGATATTGCCGACAACCCCTTCGAAGGCCTTTTTGGTTTTGTAGCTGCGAAGACCGTCATCATAGGTGATGGAGATTTCTTCTTCGCCTGTGCCATTCAAAACCGCATCGCGGAATTTCTTGGGAAGGTCTTTCCATGGCGCTGTCATGGAAGCTTTGTAGTGTTTGCAAAGGGCTTCCAAGGTTTGCATGTAGTAGGGCGATGTGGCCCCGGTTTTTGCCCAAGGGGCGATAGCCCCTTCGCGCAGGGAAAGTGCGGGATCAGGCACCACAAGTTCGGCTTCGAATTTCAATTCGGTGCCCAAGCCATCGCAGGTCGGGCATGCGCCAAACGGATTGTTGAAGGAGAAAAGTCTTGGTTCTATTTCCTCAATGGTAAAACCGGAAACCGGGCAGGCGAATTTCTCCGAGAACATCACCCGTTCGTGGGTTTCGTTTTTGCTCTTGTTGGCGCTTTCCTCGGAAGTTTGCGAGGCTGGCAGGGGCTTGTCGGCGAATTCGGCAATGGCCAGACCTTCGGCCAGTTTCAAGGCGGTTTCGAAAGAGTCGGCAAGGCGCGTGGCAATGTCGTCGCGCACCACAATACGGTCGACTACAACATCAATGTCGTGTTTGTATTTCTTGTCGAGGGTGGGAACGGCGTCGATCTCATGGAACACGCCATCAACCTTGACGCGCTGGAAGCCTTTCTTTTGCAAATCCAGAAGGTCTTTGCGGTATTCGCCTTTGCGGCCGCGCACGATTGGCGCGAGGATGAACAGTCTTGCGCCTTCTTCAAGCGCCATGACGCGATCAACCATTTGTGTAACGGTTTGGGCTTCGATGGGAAGGCCTGTTGCAGGTGAATAAGGCACGCCCACACGGGCAAACAATAGCCGCATGTAGTCGTAGATTTCAGTCACCGTGCCGACCGTGGAACGGGGATTGCGCGATGTGGTTTTCTGTTCGATGGAAATCGCCGGAGACAGACCGTCAATCTGGTCGACATCGGGCTTCTGCATCATCTCCAGAAATTGCCGGGCATAGGCCGAGAGGCTTTCGACATAGCGGCGCTGGCCTTCGGCATAAATCGTGTCAAAGGCGAGGGATGATTTGCCTGAGCCGGATAGCCCGGTGAAGACAATCAACTTGTCCCTCGGCAGTTCAATGGAGATGTTTTTCAGGTTGTGCTCACGGGCACCCTGAATCGAAATTACGCGTTTATGTTCGGCCATGGGCTGGGATTAGATCAAATCGTGAACGTTGACAAGGATTGCGATATAAGCATGATGTGGTCGGTACGTTGTCAGCAGACAATGGGATGTCCACAACTATCGTTGATGTTTTTGACTGCGCCACCAATCCAGTAATAGATGGGTAAAGAGTGCCAAAAATACGATGGCTCCGCCGATGATCGTGCGTCTGCTTGGCACTTCGGCATGGGAAAGCCATACCCACAGGGGGCCAAGAATGGGTTCCAACGTACCTATCAGGGCTGCCAATGCCGCAGGTACCAAACGTGCGCCCAAAGTAAACAATGCAAGGCCAAGGCCCAAATTGATCATGCCAAAGGCTGCAAGCCAGCCGAGGTTCTGTCCATCCACGGCATAACTCTTGACCATGAACATTGAAAATATCGCGGCCAGGCTGGTGCCAAGGGTTACAGCTGGCAACATTTGAACATGGGAATGGCGGCGGGTGAGGACTGTTGCAATGGCAAAGGACAATGCGATCAGTATGGCCAGGCCATCACCGACCGGAGATATTTTACCTGTGAGGGTTTCCGACGTCATGACAGCTATGCCGGCAACGACTGCGGCAATGGCGATCCAGGTTGCGATGCTGGATTTTTCGCCGAATACCAGCCAGGCCAGCAAAGCGGCAAGCAATGGAACAGCAGCTTGAATCAGCAGGATATTGGCGACTGTGGTGTAAGACAAGGCCACAACAAAGCAGGTTGACGCCAAAGCAAAGCAGAATGCCACACTTAGGCCGGGCCAACCCATGGTGCGGAACAGCTCAAGTGTTTTCGTTGGTCCGTCTCGCAAAACCATGAAAATCAACAGAAAAACCGTGGCGAA
>JANOVS010000082.1:0-3894 GCA_031417515.1 Hyphomicrobiales bacterium | reverse complement strand
ATCCAGCTCAATTCGCGTCGCGGCGCGGGCCGCGATGGGCCGAGCCACCTTCTTGCGATTCGTTGAAGCGCTTTTCCTGGCCCATCGGATCGTGCTCAAGGATTTCACCCTTGAATATCCAGACCTTCACGCCATTGGTACCGTAAGCCGTATGGGCCGTGGCAACGCCGTAATCCACATCGGCACGCAAGGTGTGCAAAGGCACACGGCCTTCACGGTACCATTCCGTACGCGCAATTTCTGCACCGCCCAAACGACCGGAGCATGTAATCTTGATGCCAAGTGCACCCATACGCTGGGCCGACTGAACCGCCCGCTTCATCGCCCGGCGGAAAGCCACACGGCGTTCCAACTGCTGGGCAATGCTGTCAGCCACCAGAGTGGAATCGATTTCGGGCTTGCGCACTTCAACAATGTTGAGGTGAACTTCTGAACCTGTCATGTCGGCAACTTTTTTGCGCAGCTTTTCAATGTCTGCACCCTTCTTGCCGATAACCACGCCAGGACGGGCCGAATAGATTGTGACGCGGCACTTCTTGTGCGGACGTTCAATCAGGATATTGGAAACACCAGCCTGCTTGAGTTCCTTCTTCAGGTAGGCGCGGATCGCAATGTCTTCGTGCAGCAGCTTGCCATACTCACGCGCATTGGCAAACCAGCGGGAATCCCACGTGCGGTTAATGCCGAGGCGCAAACCAATGGGGTTGACTTTCTGGCCCATTAAGCGGCCTCCTTCTTGTCTTCGCGCACCACAATCGTCAGTTCACTGAAGAACTTGTGGATGTGGCCAACACGACCGCGGGCATCGGGGAACCAGCGCTTCATCACCAGGTTCTTGCCGGTCCAGGCTTCTGAAACAATGAGATTGTTGATGTCGAGGTCGTGATTGTTTTCGGCATTGGCGATCGCCGATTCCAAAGTCTTCTTCACGTCCTTGGCAATGCGGCGGCGCGAGAATGAAAGATGCGCCAATGCCTTGGCCACTTTCATGCCACGGATTTCCGTCGCCACTTCGTTCAGCTTGCGGGTGTTGATGCGAATGCTGCGTGTAACAGCCTTGGCTTCATTGGCCGGCAAGGCGCGGGGTGTTTTGGGTTTGCTCATGGCTTATTTCGATGCCTTCTTGTCACCGGCACTGTGCCCTTTGAATGTGCGTGTAGGCGCAAATTCACCGAGCTTGTGACCAACCATTTCCTCGGACACATGGACCGGGATGAACTTGTTGCCGTTGTGCACCTGGAATGTCAGGCCAACAAACTGCGGCAAGATGGTGGAGCGGCGGCTCCACGTCTTGATCGCCATGTTGCGTTGGCCGCGGGCGGCCTCCGCTTTTTTCAAAATATACCCGTCTACAAACGGGCCTTTCCATACGGAGCGTGTCATTCAGCGCGTCCCCTACTGCGATTTCTTGGCTTTGTGGCGGCTACGCACGATCAACTTGGTCGTACGCTTGTTCGTCCGGGTCTTGTAACCCTTGGTCGGCTTGCCCCATGGTGTCGACCAGTGTTTACCACCGTTCGTACGACCGCCGTTTGGATGGTCTACTGGGTTGCGTGCAATACCACGCGAAACAGAACGGGCACCTTTCCAGCGGGCACGACCGGCCTTGCCGACAACTTCGTTCATGTGATCCGGGTTCGAAACAGCACCGATGGAGGCCATGCAAGTAGCAGGCACCATGCGGGTTTCACCCGACTTCATCTTGATGATGACATAGGAACCATCGCGTCCGGCCACCATCACATAGGTACCAGCCGAACGGGCCAGCGAACCGCCTGCACCGGGCTTGGTTTCCACGTTGTGGACAATCGTGCCCACAGGGATCGAACCGATCTGCATGGCATTGCCGGGCTTCACGTCGGCAGCCTTGCTTGAAATCACCGTATCACCAACAGCCAGGCGCTGTGGTGCCAGGATGTAGGACAGCGTACCGTCCTGATACTTGATCAGGGCGATGAAAGCTGTGCGGTTTGGATCATATTCCAGACGTTCGACAACGGCTGGCATATCATGCTTCACACGCTTGAAATCGATCAGGCGATAGGATTGCTTGTGACCGCCACCGATACGACGCGACGTAATGCGACCGGTATTGCCACGACCACCCGACTTGTTCAGACCTTCAGTCAATGCTTTGACTGGTTTGCCTTTGAACAGGCTGGACCGGTCCACCTGGATCAGGTGGCGCCGGCCGGCGCTGGTGGGGTTAAATGTTTTGAGTGCCATGTTCTTGCCCTAACCCTCAGAGACCCGTCGTCACGTCAAGGCGTTCGCCTTCGACAAGTGTGACGTAGGCTTTTTTCTTGTCGCTCAAGAGTGCCTTGCGGCCCTTGAATACACGCAACTTGCCCTTGCGGACCAAGGTGTTCACGGCAGCAACTTTCACGCCAAACAAACCTTCAATGGCAGCCTTGATTTCAGGCTTGGTCGCGTCGCGCGCCACGTTGAAGACGATCTGGTTGTGAGCCGAGACCATGGTTCCCTTTTCCGTAATGGCAGGGGAAATGATCGTGTTGTAATATTTTTCCTTGCTCATTTGACCACTCCTGAAAATCTGGCCTCAAGCGCTTCCAATGCGGCCCTGGTCAACACCAGGTTCTTGCGGCGCAGGATGTCATAAACGTTGATGCCCTGGATCGGCAGCACATCAATATTGAACACGTTGCGGGCAGCCTTGGCGAAACCTTCGTTCAGCGTTGCACCATCAATGATCAGTGCATTGACCAAACCCATTTTCTCAAATGCAGCCTTCACAGCCTTGGTCTTGCCAACACCGATATCAGCCTTGTCGATGATGATCAGTTCAGAAGACTTAAACTTGCTCGAAAGTGCGTGCTTCAAACCGAGAGCCCGAACCTTCTTGTTCAAGGACGTTTCATGGCTGCGGAAGCGCGGACCAAAGGCCTTGCCACCGCCGACAAAAATACCGGCTTTGCGCGAACCGTGACGGGCCGTACCGCCACCTTTTTGTTTGCCGAACTTGGCCGTTGTCCGATTGATCTCGGCGCGGTTCTTCGCATGGTGTGTGCCCTGTTGGCGCTTGTTGAGCTGCAATTGGACCACACGGTGCAGAATGTCGCTGCGCGGATCAAGACCGAAAATCGCATCGTTCAGTTCAACTGAACCTGCTGTTTCCGCGTCAAATGTTGTTACATCGAATTTCATTGTTGATGCCTCACTTATGCCAGCGCTTCAGCAGGAGCTTTGAAGGCACCTGGCTTTGGAGCGCCATCCGGAAGCTTGCGCTTCACGGCGTCACGCACAGACACCCAGCCGCCCGGTGCACCTGGCACAGAACCCTTGAGCAGGATCAGACCGCGCGCCACATCCGTCTTGACGACGATGACGTTTTGCGTTGTCACGGTTTCAACACCAAGGTGACCCGGCATCTTCTTGTTCTTGAACACCTTGCCAGGATCCTGACGGTTACCCGTTGAACCGATGGAACGATGGCTCACCGACACACCGTGCGTTGCACGAAGACCAGAGAAGTTCCAGCGCTTGATACCGCCCTGGAAACCCTTGCCCTTGGAGGTACCGGTTACGTCAACATACTGGCCAGCCACAAAGTGGTCAGCCGTGACTTCCGATCCAACGGGCATGGTCATGTCAGCGGGAACACGAAATTCCTGCAACTTGGCCTTGGGTTCAACACCAGCCTTGGCAAAATGGCCGCGTTCGGCTTTCGTCAAACGCTTGATCTTGGGCGTGGCAGAACCGAGCTGAACAGCCGAATAGCCATCCCTCTCAATAGTTTTGTGGGCAACGACATGGACATTGTCCACCTTCAACACTGTGACAGGAACTTGCATTCCTTCAGCAGTGTAAATCCGGGTCATTCCCAGCTTTCTGGCGATAAGGCCTGAACGCATTTTCTTCTCCAGAGGCTCTGTT
>JANOVS010000081.1:0-13201 GCA_031417515.1 Hyphomicrobiales bacterium | reverse complement strand
GGGCCAGGGACTGCTTCTGTTGGCGCACGGCATTGCCCAGCCCGTCGCCAAATTCGGCGATCAAACTGCCTTCCCGGAACCATCTTCTGCCGTAGTTTTTCATTCTGCCCCTGTCCCCACGTCAAGTTTTAGGGCCAAGAGTGTCAATGCCCGGTTAACGTGTGCTGTAAAGAAACCTTGTGTTCATAATAACTTTACCCAACGCTGGAAGCTGGTAAGGTGGGGACAACAACATGTTTATGGTGGCAATGGTTGCACCGGCCGAGGGCTGTAGAGCGCCAATCCACCGCGAGAGGATTATTAAGTGGACGCGACCCGCGATGGAGCCTTGGCTTCGGGTGGTCGTGGGGCACGGGGCAAGCCGCAACGCAGCGGCCCTGCGCAACGCGGCGGCAAGTTTGCCGGAATTGCTGCTCCCAGGGGCGGCATTCCTGATGTGGATTGCTATGGTGCCCTTGATCTTGGCACCAATAATTGTCGGCTGCTGCTGGCCCGCCCAACGGGCCGCGGTTTTGTTGTGGTCGATGCGTTTTCACGAATCGTCCGATTGGGAGAGGGTTTGGGCTCCAGTGGACGGCTGAAGCAGGCAGCCATGGACCGCACCATTGAAGCGCTTCGGGTGTGCAACAACAAGCTGAAATGGCATGGCGTGCAGCGCCATCGTCTGGTCGCCACGGAAGCCTGTCGTCTGGCTGAAAACGGCGCTGAATTCATCCAGCGGGTTGCAGACGAAACCGGGCTGGTGCTGGAAATCATCAACCGCGAAACTGAAGCAGCCTTGGCGGCTGCGGGGGCTGAACCCCTGATGGGTGAGGATGCACAGTCTGCCGTGATTTTTGATATTGGCGGCGGATCAACAGAAGTCATGTGGGTCGAGCGGCCTTCCGGTGGCGGTGCAGGTGAAGTCAAAGCCTGGATATCGCTGGCCGCCGGGGTTGTCACCCTGTCGGAACTGCATGGCGGGGGGCGCGATGTTTCCCATCAGCAATTCGAGGCCATGTGTGCCGATGTGAAGCTTTTGCTCCGGCCTTTTGTGACCGAGGTTGCAACTTTGGAAGGCAGTCAGGCCGGCCCCGATCATTTATTGGGAACTTCAGGCACAGTGACCACCATTGCAGGCGTGCATCTGGGGCTTCGGCATTACGACCGATCGGTCGTTGATGGCTGCTGGCTTGAAAGTCACGAAGCCAGTCGCGTTGCCTTGCAGTTGCGTGATATGAGTTATGAAGAACGCATGCGCAATGGCTGCATCGGCAAGGAACGGGCAGACCTTGTGTTGGCGGGCTGCGCCATACTTGAAGAAATCCGCCGGGCCTTTCCTGACAAACGCATTCGCGTGGCTGATCGTGGTTTGCGCGAGGGCATATTATCGCAATTGATGAAGGCCGATGGCCATGTGGGGCGACGCTTATGAGGAATAAAAATGGCAAGACCCGGTGAACGCGACAAGATGGGCGGTGGCCGTCTCAAGGTGCGGGTGAAAACCGGCAAGGGCCGCACCGTGTCACAAAAAAACTGGCTCGAACGCCAGCTCAATGACCCCTACGTGCATGAAGCCCGCAAGCTGGGCTATCGCTCACGCTCGGCGTTCAAATTGACCGAAATCGATGACAAGTACAAAATCCTGAAACCGGGTTATGCAGTGGTCGATTTAGGTGCAGCACCCGGTGGCTGGAGCCAGGTCTCGGCGGTTCGGGTGAAATCCGTGGATGGTGTGGGAAAGAACAAGGGCCGTGTCGTCGCCATCGACATGCATGGCATCGACGAAATTCCTGGCGTGACGATTCTTAAAAAAGATTTCTACGATGAGGATGCGCCGCGCCTGTTGATCGAAGCCTTGGGTGGTGTGCAGGCTGATTGCGTCCTCTCCGACATGGCCAGCCACGCCACCGGCCACCGCCAGACCGATCACATCAACATCATCGCCCTGGTCGAAGCAGGTTATCATTTTGCCCAACAAGTGTTGAAACCCGGCGGCACATACCTCGCCAAAGTCCTGCGCGGCGGCACGGAGAACCAGCTGCTCGCCATGATGAAAAAAGACTTTGCAGTTGTGCGGCATGTAAAGCCAATGGCCAGCCGGGATGAAAGTGCGGAATTGTTTGTGCTGGCCACGGGGTTTCGGGGTGGAAACGATACTTCACCCCTACCCGCCACTTCGCGGGGAGGGGCAGGGGTGGGGTAATACAAGCTGTATCGCCGCAGAAAATCTTGCGCCAAACTGGCTTGAACCAAATATAAAAAATGTGGAGGGTTGGCCTTTTACTTTGTTCTTCTTGACCGTTCGACGCGCCAACAAGTTTACGTTGAATATGTACCTCCACCTGCGCCGTCGATGACGGATAGCAATTGCCTTGCGAGCATCCCGGTTAACAGCTGTTCCATTTCATCGACCTCAGTAGTGTTTTTTTCTTTCCACGCAACATCGGCTGCTTCTAAGGCTCTGAAATACCCGCTGCGGTCGCCCTGTATTTGTTCGGGAATTGTTGGGGTGCCGGGCAAGACATAACCCACGCAAAGGGACAGAACGATGTAGGACAAAACTCTACTCGTCCTTCCGTTTCCATCTTCGAATGGGTGTATCCAATTGTGTCGCCACATAACGTACGCCGAAAGATGAAAAGCAGTTCGTGTATGCAGGTTGTCATTTACGTAGTCGCACATTTCGGTGACTAGACTCTCCACCAGATGAGGTGGAGGCGGCTGGTGGGCACTCTTGGAGATGGCAACATTTGTTCTCCTCCATTCGCCCGGACGTGGCACCAACCCTGCCACAGCAACCTTTTGAAGGTCTAGCATGAGACCAGGACGAAGCGCAAAAGGTCTGTTTGGTTCAAGGTAATATCTTATTATTTCGACACCTAGAGAAAGTTGCTTGAACCCATTTGCTGCTTCAAGTCGGGCAATTTCTTGTTCATTCATTCCCGCTCTCCTAAAATGAACAGAGCCGCAGTCTGTTCTCGGCTGCGGCACTTTATGTTTAAGATTGAACGCCCGATCACGGCTAAGAGTGAAGAGCGTCCGCTACTTCGTTTATCATCTCACGCGTGATCTTTGAGTTCTCGAAGGCTGTGTTGCCATATACAAACGAACGGCGCTGCTCTTCTTGCTGTTCCTTTGTTACTATGACCGCCTTGGCCAATTCGACCAGCTTTGATATACTGTGTTTCATAGCGTGCTCCTCTATGCGCTTATGCGCTTCATTTTCCTACTACTTTGTAGCTTGCAGCCTGTCTGTCAATTGGTTAAATAAAAGTTAATGTTTACACCTACTTGGGGTGCCTCATCGACCACAGCAAAGCAACAGATTTTGAACTTTCGTGAAGAATCTCAAACAACCAGCACTATCGTCGAAGGCCAACTTAAATTTGGGAAAGCCGACAATTCCGATATCGGGATATCGGTGACACTCCACAAAACCATTTATCGGGGATACTGGTGACGTGTTGGACGACGTTGACTTGTGGATTCTGCTTTGGCGAGATGGGTGTGTGGTACACCAACTAACGAGGGTGCCATCAACCACATCAACACTATTGTTAGTTTCCTTCCTCGCGCGGAACGTTGCGCCTCAGAACCGAGCCGATTGGAGATGGGGCGTCAGTCGCAGATTGGCAGGCAGCAGAGTTCGCTGAAACACCCCACCCCCAGCCCCTGCCCGCTTCGTGGGTAGGGGTGAAAAAACAAGTTCACCCCTACCCGCACTTCGCAGGGCAGGGGCCTTTCCAATTCTCACCCCTCCCCAATCTTTGGGGAGGGGCAGAGGTGGGGTGTTTGTCACGAAAACTCAGCCCCTGAATTTATTCCTTGACAAACTCCCAACATAGGAATACATGCCAATCACTTCCCGCCATTGGGGTCCGGTTCATGACGGTGAGCCCGGATGGTGGGGAGGGCAGGTCTGCGCTTGGGCACTATCGTGGTGCCTGGTCCCGGACCCCTGTAGTTGCCCCGGCGGAGTATTACGGCTCCGTTCCCTATAGGTGGGCCAATGGTGTGCGCTCGATACCTCCGGGTTATAAAGCGAGACACACCGGCTGACTGAGCACACAGGGAGCTTATCCTGCCGTGTGAGCGCTGTGAAGTGCTATACACCGCGACGTTAATTCCACGTCGCAAAACCCGCGCTTTGCGGCGCTCACGCTTCCCTTTCTCCGGGTTTTGGAGAACCGGACCGGCATAACCGGCTCCACTCCCAGCACAATCTTGTCTGCGCCTTGCTATTCCCGCTCCGCCAGTGTTAAGGGCAGCCGTCAACTCCCGAATCCAATTGAGGTTGACGCCATGTCCCGTGTTTTTCCTGAATATCTGGCTTTTGATGATGTGCTGATGAAGCCAGGTGCCTCGTCGGTTTTGCCGTCGGATGCGGTGACTTCAACGCAACTCACCAAGAGTATTTCCCTTTCAATTCCTGTGATGTCGGCGGCCATGGATACGGTAACGGAATCTGCGATGGCGATTGCCATGGCGCAGGCTGGGGGACTTGGTGTCATTCACAAAAACATGACGCCGGAATTGCAGGCCGAGGAAGTCCGCAACGTGAAGCGTTATGAAAGCGGCATGGTGGTCAATCCGATCACCATTGGCGCTGATGCCACCCTGGCCGATCTGATGGCGTTGAAAGAACGCCATCGCATTTCAGGCATTCCTGTCGTCGATGAAACAGGCCGTCTTGAAGGCATCATCACCAATCGCGATGTGCGCTTTACGACGGATCCCCACACCAAGGTCGGTGCCCTGATGACGCGGAAACTGGTGACGGTGCGCGAAGGTGTTGATCGCACGGAAGCCCAGCGATTGCTGCACAAGCACCGCATCGAAAAACTGCTGGTGGTTGATGAGGCGGGAAAATGTGTGGGCCTGATTACAGTCAATGACATGGAAAAAGCCGCCGATCATCCCTTCGCCGCCAAGGATGACAAAGAGCGTTTGCTGGTGGCTGCGGCAACCGGCATTGGTGATAATGGACGTGAACGGGCCGAGCTTTTGATTGAAGCGGGCTGTGATGTGATCATCGTCGATACGGCCCATGGCCATTCTACAAACGTGTTGAAGCAAGTCACACTGATCAAGAAACTCTCCAACAAGGTGCAGATCATCGGCGGCAATGTGGCAACAGCCGAAGGCGTCAAAGCCCTGATTGATGCAGGTGCGGATGCTGTCAAAGTCGGCATTGGGCCAGGTTCGATTTGCACCACACGGGTGGTCGCAGGGGTTGGCGTGCCGCAGTTTTCCGCCATCGTCGAATGTGCTGAGGTCGGTTTCAAGGCGGGTGTGCCGGTGATTGCCGATGGCGGCATCAAGCTTTCGGGTGACATGGCCAAGGCCTTGGCGGCGGGGGCATCGGTTGTGATGATCGGCTCATTGCTGGCGGGCACTGACGAAAGCCCCGGCGAGGTTTTTCTCTATGATGGGCGTTCCTATAAAACCTATCGCGGCATGGGTTCCATCGGTGCCATGGCCCGGGGATCAGCCGACCGTTATTTTCAACAAGATGTGGGTAACTCATTGAAACTTGTTCCCGAAGGCATCGAAGGTCAGGTACCGTACAAGGGTCCGGTTGTGGCGGTTTTGCACCAACTGGTCGGCGGTTTGCGGGCGTCCATGGGCTATGTGGGAGCAGCGACTTTGGCGGAGCTGCAAAGCAAGGTTCAATTCGTGAGAATAACCAATGCGGGTCTGCGCGAAAGTCATGCCCATGATGTGATGGTCACGCGCGAGGCACCGAACTATCAACGCATCAGCTAGCATTCCCGCAAACTTAAATCCCTGGGGGCAGGACAATGACCAAGCTACTTTTAATACCACTGTTTCTGCATATCTTTTTGATATTTTTTGTCGGCTCGCGGATGTTGCGGGCGCGGATGAAAAGTGTTCGCACCGGCGAGACGAAGCTGTCTGACATTGCAGTGGATTCCAGTGAATGGCCGCGTCGGGTGAAGGCACTGGGGAATAATTTCGACAACCAGTTTGATTTGCCGACACTCTGGTATGCGGTTTGTGCCTTGCTGGTGTCACTGCAGCTTGTGGACATTTTTCAAGTTGCGCTGTCATGGGTTTTTCTGTTGTGCCGCTTTGCCCATACCGCAGTTCACATTGGTGGAAATGATGTGCGAACACGCATGCGGGTTTATCTCGTGGGATTTTTTGTTGTCTTGGCAATGTGGGGCTGGTTCGGGCTCAGGCTTTTTGTGGCGGGGTAATGTATGCGTTTGGCGGGTCGGGTTGCAGCGGCGATAGAAGTTCTAAATGAAGTTTTGACCCGCCACAGGCCTGCCTCGGAAGCCCTCAAGGATTGGGGCAAGGCCCACAGGTTTGCCGGGTCTACAGACCGGCATGTCATCGGCACGTTGGTTTATGATGGATTGCGCACGCGCAATTCAGCAGCCTGGCAAGCAGGCGGCGATACGGCCCGTCATGTCATTCTCGGCGTGTTGCGGCTGGGCTGGAGCATGTCGGTTGAAGATATTGCAGCCTTGGGCGGAGAACAGCATGGGCCGGGCCCCTTGAACGGCGATGAGCAGCAAGCACTCGCACAACCTGCTTCCGCCTTGCCTCTTCATATCGCCGGAAATTTTCCCGAATGGCTTGCGCCAGAATTTGAGAAACTGTTTGGCGAGACTGCAGCCGCAGAAGGTGCAGCCCTGTCACGCCGGGCTCCCATTGACTTGCGTGTCAACAGTTTAAAAGCCGACATAGCCTCGGTGCAAAAAGCACTGGCGGCCTTCAACCCGCGGCCTGGGCCTTACGTTTCAACTTCCTTACGCATTGCAGCACCGGGACCTGAAGAGAAACATGCAAATGTTGAAGTTGAAGCGGCCCATGGCATGGGCTGGTTTGAAGTGCAGGATACGGCATCACAGATTGCGGCAGCCCTTTCTGGCGTAAAACCCGGCGAGAGTGTTGCCGATATTTGTGCGGGCGCTGGCGGCAAGACTTTGGCGCTTGCAGCACTCATGCAAAACCAGGGTCGGCTCGTTGCCCATGACCGCGATCGTCATCGTTTACGGCCCATCTTCGAGCGCATGAACCGGGCAGGGGCCACCTGCATTGAGGTGCTGCCTGCCGACAATGGCACAGCGCTGCAAAACCAGAAATTTGATTGCGTGGTCATAGACGCTCCATGTTCCGGTTCAGGTGCCTGGCGGCGCAAACCGGAAACCAAATGGAAGCTTACACCTAAAACACTTGAGCAACGCCTGAAGGATCAACAGGATGTTTTGCAAAAAGGCAGCGCGTTGGTGAAACAGGGTGGACGGCTGGTCTATATTACCTGCTCAATCCTATCTCAGGAAAATACTGCCCAAATTTCGGCGTTTTTAACTGCTAACCGGGATTTCAAAAACATTCCCACCGCCCTGCAGTGGGAAAAGACCATTGGTGGCAAAGCGCCAGTTTCTGCCGATGGTTCAAAGGACAGTCTGTTGTTGACGCCCCGGCAGCATGATGTCGACGGATTTTTTGTCGCCGTCCTGGAACGCGGTTAGGGCTCAACTACGCCTTGAAATAAAAACCGTCCCCCTTGACGTAAACGCCATCACGCTTGAGCGAGGAACAGCCTTTTTTACCTTTGGTCCAGGATTTCCACAGCAAGCAGAATTTGTTGCCTTCAATGCTCCAGCGGCCCGTATCGCGCTTGCCGCGGGACAGGCCGTTGAGTTCACCATTCTTTCCCATGGTCACCTCAACTGTGAAAATATTATAGATGACGACCAAGTAATTGCCCGGAAACAGTTTGCGCAATTCTGTTGGCGTCAAATCCTTGGCAATCGCCGACTGAAAGAATCCCAACCAAATCGCGAGGGCACAAATTACTGGTTTTCTCATGGGTCAACTCACAACATGATTGCGTCAAAAATTTCAAAGGGCCCCGGGACCATCTTTCAGGCAATTGGCATAGACCCAGTAACTGGCAAATCCGGAGTCACCCGAAAAATTGCTGGTTTCCTTCACGCAGGCCTTTTTGCGCTCATCATCGACCGCTTTCTCCAGAATCGGCACAGCATTCTGGGCTTCTTGCTCCAGTTTGCCGCATTCAATTGGGTTCATGGAATTGTTGTTGGCCTGCCATTCACACAGTTTTGCCATATCAAATTTGGGTTCTTCAGTTCCCGCAAAGACAGGGCCAGTTATCAAAAACAATACGGGTAGGGCGAACCTTATTTTGGATTTCATCGTCATATCCTGCGTTTTTGAGGCCGTCGTTGGAACTGTTTACTCCGGTTCCGGGCCGTTTGTGAAGCAGTCGAAGCAAACTACTTAACGATCTGCAATCAGGGCAGCGGCAACAGTGGTTTTGCGGGCAGAGATCAGTTTTGGCGGGTTACAAATTTCGCCATGGCTTTCAATGTCTCGTTGCTGACATGATGTTCGATGCCTTCCGAGTCAATGCGGGCGACCTCGCGGGAAACACCAAGGGCCAACAGAAAATTTTCCACAATCGTGTGGCGCTTGCGGCCATTTTCGGCCATGGCCCAGCCATCACCCGTCAACATGATTTCGCGGTATGGCTCCTGGGTGACAAGCCCGCGTTCCATCAGCCGCTTCAACATTTTCACGACAGTTGCATTTGCCACCCCCATGCGGATGGCCACATCGTTGCCGCGCGCTTCACTCTTTTCGTCAATGAGATCGGCAATCAACTCCACATAGTCTTCTGCAAGTTCCGATTGGTGGTCGGCCCTCGTGCGTTTGAATGCCTGGGATTGAAGTTTGGCTTTCTTGCTTGCATTCTGGGACATTTTGCTGGATCGATATGGCTCATTTGCGGGAATGGAATGGTTCGCCACATAAAGCATTGACAAGAGTTTAGCCAATGCTAAGTTAAGGTTTAGCAAAGGCTAAACTCTGGAGATGTGAGGGGACTGTATAGCAATGTCTGATGACAGGAAGTTCCGCAATCGTCGCGCCTTGCTGATCGGCGGCATGGCAGCCGCTGGAGGTGCGGCAACGGTGGCAGTTGGTGGTGCTTTTTCGCAATCAGCTACGGATGAAAAAGTAGTCATCGGTCACGATATGTCTGCGATGACGACGGATCCTTATGCCTCGCCGATGGCTGGCATGGCCCACGGCAACATGATGACAGTTGGCGTCGTCGACCATGCAGCCAATGGCTTTGACCCATCGGCCATGTTGACGGATTGGTACACCGGAACAGTATCGATCTTGCCAGACGGACGGACGCTGCGAACTTTTGAAATTGACGCCGTGGATAGGGAAATTGAAATTGCCCCCGGCATCCACTTTCCTGCATGGACTTTCAACAATCGGGTGCCGGGTCCCGCCATCCGCGCCAAAGAGGGTGAGCGCCTCAAAATCATCTTCAGGAATTTCGGGTCACACCCCCATTCCATGCATTTCCACGGCATTCACGCGGCGCGCATGGATGGTGTGCCGGGGTCGGGATTGATTGGGCCAGGCGAAGAATTCATCTATGAATTTGATGCCAAACCATTTGGCTGCCATCTCTACCATTGTCATGCCTTGCCGCTGAAACGGCATATGCACAAGGGCATGTATGGCATGTTTGTGATCGACCCCGATCCGGCGAAGCACCCTGAACACGAAGCCGTCGCAAAATCACGTTTATTGGGCACGCCAGAAAATGCCAACTGGCAAGAACTGATGATGGTGATGAATGCCTTTGATACCAACTTTGATGGTGGCAATGAAGTCTACGCCGCAAATACGGTGGGCCACGCCTATATGAATGTGCCGATTGTGATTGACAAGTCGCGGCCTGTGCGGATCTACCTCGTGAATGTAACAGAATTTGATCCGATCAATTCATTTCACTTGCATGCAAATTTCTTCAACTATTTTGATACGGGCACGACATTGACACCGACATTGCAAACTGTCGATCTGATCACCCAATGTCAGGCCCAGCGTGGCATCCTGGAATTCAGCTTTGCCGAACACGAAGCGGGAATGTACATGTTTCATGCCCATCAATCTGAATTTACCGAGCTTGGTTGGGTGGGGCATTTTGATGTGCGGGATGCTGTTACATGAGTGCTGATGCGCAAAGCCGCCGTTCGCCTTTCGTCAGCGTCGCACTGGTGTTTGTGCCACTGGCATTGATACTGTTGTCATTCGTCGGCATCGCGCTACTTGATCCGCTTCGCAGTTTCAACAATGGCGCACCCGCCGTTGAGGCCCTGACGATTGAGCGAACCATTCTGGACGAAACGGGCATTCAGTTGCTGGTCCGCGGCGGCGGATCAGAGCCGATGGTGATTGCGCAGGTGGCAGTTGATGATGCTTTCTGGACATTCAGACAAGATCCGGTCGGACCCATCGCGCGCGGCAACACGGCGTGGATCAAAATTCCCTATCCATGGGTTCAAGGCGAAGCGCATCTCGTCAATTTGCTGACAAACACCGGTACTGGCTTTGAACATGAAATTGCAGTTGCCCTGCCAACACCGAAATTTTCAACGAACCAGTTGCGTCCGCAGGCGGTGGTCGGAGCCATCGTCGGCCTCTTGCCGGTGGCACTGGGGCTGATGTTCTATCCGGCGATGCGCGGCGTTGGGCGATCTGGCATGAATTTTCTATTGGCGCTGACGGTTGGCCTGTTGGCTTTTCTGCTCGTCGACATGACCAATGAGGCATTGGAATTGGCGTCTGAATCTGCCGCGATGTTTCAAGGCTCGGCGATGGTGTGGTTGGCAGGCTTGGCGAGCTTTCTGTTGTTGATGGCCGTGGGTCGCTGGCGCGGTACGCCGGAAGGCATTGCACTGGCGTTTTTTATTGCACTCGGCATCGGCCTGCACAACCTTGGCGAAGGTCTGGCGATTGGCGCATCCTTTGCCGCAGGATCAGCCGGACTTGGAACTTTCCTCGTATTGGGATTTGCCCTGCACAACGTCACTGAAGGTATTGGCATTGCCGCTCCCATGTTGAAAATCAAACCTCCACTTTGGAGCTTTCCCGCTTTGACGTTGCTTGCGGGCGGGCCGGCCGTGCTTGGCATCTGGATGGGTAGCCTTGCCTATGCGCCGCAATGGACGGCATTGGCGCTGGCCATCGGAGCGGGAGCCATCTTGCAGGTGATCGTGGAAGTTTCATCATACATGATGCGGCAAAACACTGACCGACAAACTGCGTTGTTCTCGCCGCCGGTGATGGGCGGGTTCTTGAGTGGGCTGGCATTCATGTATGTAACTGCGGCGCTTATCAAAATTTGAGACATCTTGCAGACTCCGGCAGCTTTCCTTAAACGCCCCGCATGACGCAAGTTTCGCACGATAAAGTTCTCATCATTGATTTTGGCTCACAAGTCACCCAGCTGATTGCCCGGCGGGTGCGCGAGTTGGGTGTCTATTCGGAAATTGTTCCCTACCAAAAGGCTGAGGCGGCATTTCATGCGATGCAGCCCAAAGCGGTCATTCTGTCCGGTGGACCGGACTCGGTAACGCGTGAGGGGTCGCCCCGCGCCCCCAGTGTGGTGATTAATTCTGGCTTGCCGATTTTGGCGATTTGTTATGGTCAGCAAACCACAGCCTTGCAATTGGGTGGTGTTGTTGAAGGTGGTCATGCTGCGGAATTTGGTCGTGCTGAAATTGCAATCAGGGAACACAGTGCCTTGTTCGATGGCTTGTGGAACGTCGGTGAACGACATCCCGTTTGGATGAGCCATGGTGACCGCGTAACGCGATTGCCAAAGGGTTTCACCGTCAAAGCAGTTTCAGAAAACGCGCCATTTGCGATTGCCTCTGACGAAAAGCGCAAAATCTTTACAACCATGTTTCACCCGGAAGTGGTGCACACGCCAGACGGTGCCCAACTGGTTGGCAATTTTGTTTTGAAGATTGCCGGGTGCCAACAAGATTGGACAATGGCGAATTTCCGGCAGGAAGCGATTGACCGTATTCGCAAACAAGTGGGCAAGGGCAGGGTGCTGTGTGGATTGTCAGGTGGCGTGGACTCATCGGTTGCCGCACTCCTCATTCATGAAGCCGTTGGTGATCAACTGACGTGCGTTTTCGTTGACCATGGCCTGATGCGGCTCGACGAAGCCAAGGAAGTGGTGTCGATGTTTCGCGAACACTACAACTTGCCACTGGTGCATGTAAATGCAGCGGATCTATTCATCAACGCGCTGGAAGGTGAAGCTGACCCTGAGACAAAACGCAAAACCATTGGCCGATTGTTCATTGAAGTTTTCGAAGCAGAAGCGAATAAATTGGGGGGTGCAGATTTTCTGGCACAGGGCACCTTGTACCCCGACGTGATTGAAAGTGTGTCGTTCACGGGCGGCCCTTCCGTCACCATCAAGTCGCACCACAATGTCGGCGGATTGCCGGACCGGATGAAGATGCAGCTCGTTGAACCGCTCCGCGAACTGTTCAAGGACGAAGTGAGAAAGTTGGGCCAAGAGCTTGGTTTGCCTGAGAAATTTGTCGGGCGGCATCCATTCCCCGGACCCGGTCTGGCGATCCGTTTGCCGGGTGGTGTGACGCGGGAAAAATTGGCGATTTTGCAAAAGGCCGATGCCATCTATCTCGATGAAATTCGAAAAGCCGGCTTGTACGACAAGATCTGGCAAGCCTTCTCGGTGCTGCTGCCTGTGCAAACCGTAGGCGTGATGGGCGATGGCCGTACCTATGACCGCGTGTTGGCGCTGCGTGCTGTCACATCAGTGGATGGCATGACAGCTGACTTCTATCCGTTCGACATGAACTTCCTGGGACGGGCTGCAACACGCATCATCAACGAAGTCAAAGGCATCAACCGGGTGGTTTATGACGTGACCAGCAAACCACCGGGGACGATCGAGTGGGAATGAGGGGTACTTAGTGTCTGACCGAAAAAGAAGTTGGGTGATATCAGTCATTTGTGATTCAATCGGTGTTGCGAAGCATCGACGGAGGATCACATGTGGACAGCTACCACCCGCAAGCAGTTTGCCAGAGGCGACCTGCTTTTGCCAAGCGATTTGACAGGCGGTGAATGGGCGGTGTTGGAGCCGCTGCTTCTGCCTCGCTCGAAGCTGGGCCGACCAGCATTTTGGGGCTACCGGCAGATCGTCGAGGCGCTGTTCTATTTGCTGCGCGGCGGCCTGCCGTGGCGGATGCTGCCGCCTGGACTGTTTCCACCGATGACCACGGTGCAACATTATTTCTACCGCTGGAGCGAGATGGGGCTATGGCCGCAAATCAATCATGCATTGCTGATGGTGGCCCGTGAAGCGATG
>JANOVS010000080.1:0-26990 GCA_031417515.1 Hyphomicrobiales bacterium | reverse complement strand
TTTTATAGTTGCAAATGACAACTATGCTCCGGTTGCAGTCGCTGCGTAACGCAGTGCCTAAAGCCGAAATCAAGTCCTGAGGCTTAGCCGTTTCAGGCGGGGTTCGCTGGCACCTGGCAACAGAAGCCAGCACTTTCATTTCCCTTTGCATTTTCCTAAACGATGTTAGGTTGTCTGTGCTGCCTCGACGCCACGCCGCTGGTTCATGCGGTTTTTCAGTCCAGGCCAGATTGCAATTTTGGGAGGCAGCTGGGGGCTGGCCCCGATTGGAGAAGGAGGAAACATCATGTCCTACTATCTCTATCAACTGAGTTATTCCAAAGAAGCCATCAAGGCGTTGGTCGCCAACCCATCTGACCGCGAGGCTGCGGCGCGCAAACTCATTGAAGCACTCGGCGGAAAACTCCATCATCTGTTTTTTGCCTTTGGCCAGTACGACGTCATTTGCCTGATTGAAGGTCCCGATGACAAATTCGCCATGGCTGGAGCGGCAGCCGTCGCATCGGCTGGAACAGTATCGGCGTCCTCGACCGTCAAGCTCATGACCGCCGCAGACGCCATGGCCGCCATGGCCATGGCTGGAAAAGCCATGGGTGCTTACAAGGCCCCGCAAGCGTGATTCCTGAGCGCGTCGCGGTATTCTGCTGCGGCGCGCGCTGATTGTTTTCAAATCCCCCAACACCTCACAACCATTTTGCCAGCGCTGCTTCGTCAACGAAAGGCTCGTCATCATGTTTTCACTCTTGCGCAGTTTTACGGTACTTGCTCTCATTGTCCTTATCAGTTCAACACCCAGCCTCTCCCAAACCCTGCCCTTGCCGGAAACCCTCGTCGCGGCATCATCTGACTCAGGCGAAGCCCTGCTCATTGATGCCGATGCGCGTGAAGCCTATTTTCCGTTGGTCAACAGTTTCGTCACCCAGCAAAATCAGGCGTTTTGTGGTGTCGCCAGCACGGTGATGATTTTGAACGCCATGGAACTGCCCGCCCCCGCCGTTCCGGCATACGACCCTTACCGCACCTTCACGCAAGACAATGTGTTGACGCCAGAAACCGAAAAAATCATTCCGCTGGAGTTGATCAAGAAGCAAGGCATCACAGTTGACCAGCTGGCCGGAATGATCGGCACTTTTCCCGTGACGGTCAAACTCATGCACGCCGCCGACAGCACCGTTGAAACTTTCCGCACCGAAGCCCGCACAGCCCTCGCAACACCCGGCCACTTCGTCATCATCAACTATCTGCGCAAAGCCATCGGTCAGGAGAAGGGCGGTCACACTTCACCCCTTGCCGCTTTCGATGCTGAAACCGACCGTTTCCTCATCCTCGACGTGGCCCTAATTTTTTTGTAACTACAATTAAATTGACAATTTGCACAAGAATGTTATTGTCGCATCGTGAAAATTGAATTTGATGAAAACAAAAGTCGCAGGAACGCCGACGAGCGGGATTTGCCCTTTGACAAGGTTGTGGAATTTGATTGGCAAACTGCTCTCGTTTACCCCGATGAACGATTCCTGTACCCAGAATTGCGGTATGCAGCACTTGGTTTTGTAGGAATGAGACTGCATTTTTTGTGTTACACCCCCATAACTGAGGGTGTGAGAGTTATCAGTTTTCGGAAAGCCAATCGTAGGGAAATAATACACTATGAAGAAACCTATCATCAATGAAGACGGAGAAATCAGGGAACTCACTGCGGATGACATGCGTAAATTTCGCCCCGCTTCTGAAGTTCTGCCTCCCGAACTTTATGCTGTTTTAACAAAACGCGGTGCGGGTCAGCGCGGCCCCCAGGTGGCACCTGTCAAACAACAGGTCACATTGCGGCTGGATCAGGACGTGTTGGACAGTTTCCGCGCCACGGGTGCGGGCTGGCAGAGCCGCATCAATGCGGCGTTGCGTAAAGTGGTTGCCAAGACTGGCCGGCGTTCGGCCTGATGCTCCTAGAGGAAACACTCCAAGTCCCCAGCGGCAACTGTTGCAACCCGGCAAATTCTGCCGTTATTTCCTGTCATATTCCCCAACTGCCATCAGCCGCATAAATGCTGCATCTTGCGGCTAAGTGGTGTATTGCCTTCGAATCGCGATTTGTTGCCACGAGACCCTGATGCCTGAAGACCTGATGCGCTATGACCAGCTTGCCCAAAACGCCCTGCGCGGCGTGGTGCGCGAAGCCTTGCGCAAAGTGTTGAAATCCGGTCTGCCCGGTGAGCACCATTTTTATATTGCTTTCAATACCAGATATCCCGGTGTGATACTTTCGCCACGCATTGCCGAACGTTATCCCCGGGAAATGACGGTGGTTTTGCAACACCAATTCTGGAACCTGATCATTCTCGAGGATCGGTTTGAGGTGGAGTTGTCGTTTGACAACATCCCGGAAAAACTCGTCGTCCCGTTTAATTCCATCAAGGGTTTTCTCGATCCCTATGTGCAGTTTGGCCTTCAGTTTGAGGTTGTTCCCGTGGAAGACCAGGGAGCAGCCCATTCATCTGTTGTTAAGTCTGATGCTGTTGTTGCTGAAGGGGCAACCGCAAACCCTGCGGATGAAACACCAGGAGAAGCCAAAGTTGTTTCGCTCGATGCTTTCCGCAAAAAATAGTCGCAGGCTGATTTTAACTGCCGGACTCTTGGTCTTTGGGCAGTTGCAAACGGCCTATGCCCAGGAACCTGGCGATGTCGATGGTCTCGACAACTCTGGCTTGGCCGACCTCGCCACGGGCGCAACTGATGCGCCAACGCCCAGCAATATCTTTAAAGTTCCTGCCAAAAAATTGTTTGGCAAACAGCGCGTTCCCGCCAAACTTGTCCCCCGTGCCATTGGAACCTATGCCAAAGGCTGCCTGTCCGGTGGCAAGGCCGTGCCGATCAACGGAGACGCCTGGCAAGTCATGCGACTGTCACGCAACCGCAACTGGGGTCACCCCGAACTGGTTGCCTTGCTGGAAGACTTGGCCGTCAAAGCCAAAGCCAAAGATAGCTGGAATGGTTTATTGGTTGGTGACTTGTCGCAACCCCGCGGTGGTCCGATGTTGACGGGCCATGCCAGCCATCAAATTGGATTGGACGCCGACATTTGGTTGACTCCCATGCCGGACCGCATACTCAGCCAAAAAGAACGCGAAAACATTTCCGCCACCATCGTCACCAAAAGCCGATTGGAAATCAACCAGAAAGTCTGGTCCGACAAACACGCGCGCTTGATCATGCGAGCTGCAAAATACGAAAAAGTCGGGCGCATTTTCGTGCATCCCCCGATCAAAGCCGAGCTCTGCAAATGGGCGACGGGTGATCGTTCATGGCTTGCCAAGGTACGGCCGCTATATGGCCACAACTACCATTTCCACATCCGCATGAAATGTCCTGCCGGCATGGCAGGCTGCAAAGATCAGTGGACACCAAAACCCAAGGATGGCACAGGCTGCGGTGAAGAACTGGCCTATTGGATGAGCGATATACCATGGAAGCCGAGAAAGCGTGATCCGTCGATTCCCTATGTAAAACCAAAACCCGTACCGCCCTTGACTCTCTCGGGCCTTCCTGCTGAATGCCGCGCCGTTATTACCGCGCCTTGAGTTGCGCGGCATTTAGTTACCCACAAGGGGGTGGGTTTTTATGAGCACAGCTGACAACACCGAACAAGCCGCTGAACCACTCCCAACACCATCAGCAGATAACGGCCATCACGATGACGGCCGCAAATCCAAGATCAAACTGGCCTTCGCAGCGCTTGGCGTGGTTTATGGCGATATTGGCACCAGCCCGCTTTATGCCATGCGCGAAGCCCTGCACCCTGTGGTGCAAGGGCATGAACAAGTTCAATTGGACGTGCTGCGTAATGCTGTTTTAGGTGTTGTCTCGCTGTTGATCTGGGCGATGTTTGTTGTCGTGACACTCAAATACGTATTCATGTTGATGCGTGCTGACAACAGAGGTGAAGGCGGCATTCTTTCGCTTGTGGTTCTGGTTGAAACCCTGCTGAAGAAAAAGGGTGGTCTTGCCTTGTTCCTTGCCATTGTCGGTGCGGCATTCTTCTTCGGTGACGCGATGATAACGCCTGCAATGTCCGTGCTGTCCGCTGTCGAAGGATTGAAAGTCATCAATCCAAGATTCGAACCCTATGTTCTTCCGATCACTCTGGTGATCCTGGTTTCATTGTTCACCTTGCAGTACAAGGGAACGGCGCGTGTCGCGTCGCTTTTTGCGCCGATTGTACTCGTTTGGTTTGTGGTGCTGGGGGCACTCGGCGTTTATCATATCTTTGACGACGTGGAAATTTTCCTCGCCTTCAATCCCTGGTATGGCATTCGCATGTTGCTGGATCAGCCGGGACTGGCATTGCTGGTGTTTGGCGGTGTGTTTCTCGTCGTAACAGGCGGAGAGGCGCTCTATGCTGACATGGGGCATTTCGGCAAGCAACCCATTCGCATTGCTTGGCTGGCCGTTGTGGTGCCCGGTCTGCTGCTCAACTATCTTGGTCAAGGTGCTTTTGTCATTTCGCATCCTGAAGCCGTGAAAGATCCGCTGTTCCTGATGACGCCGGGTTGGGCCTTGATCCCACTGGTGCTTCTGGCGACAGCCGTGTCGGTGATTGCATCACAGGCTGTCATCACGGGTGCGTTCTCGATTGGCCAACAGGCCATGTCGCTCGGGCTGTTGCCGCGCATGTCAATGTCCCACACCAGTGAAGAAGAACAGAGCCACATCTATATTCCGCAGATCAATTGGCTCATTCTCATCGGCATTGTGCTGCTGGTGCTGGTTTTCAAGTCATCCAGCAATCTGGCTTCGGCCTATGGTGTGGCTGTCAATACGTCGATGATTGTCGACACGTTGCTGGCATTGGTTTTCTTCTGGTACTCCAGAAACCTGCCGCGCTGGTTTGCCATCCCTGCCCTGCTATTCATTCTGGTTTTTGAACTTACGTTTGGTGCGGCCAATGCACTGAAGATTGCAAATGGCGGTTACATGCCGGTGCTGATGGGTGCCACCATCATTCTTCTGATGTTGACATGGCAAAGGGGCCGCAAGCTTCTCGCCAAGAAACTGGTTAAGGAGTCGATCGAACTGGAAGGTTTGCTGGAGAGCCTGGAGCGCCGCGCACCTACACGGGTTGCTGGCGCAGCAGTTTTCATGCAGACCGACAACCGCTTTGCCCCATCTGCATTGATGCACAATCTGAAACACAACCGCGTGCTGCATGACAAGCTGGTGTTCATTTCGGTTGAGACAACCGATGAGCCACGCCATGAAGGCGAGCGGGTGAAAGTGCGGCAGACAGCCTTGGGTGCATGGGTCGTCGAAGCCTATTTCGGCTACATGGAACAACCGGATGTGCCGAAAGCCATTCGCGCTTGTGCGGCCCATGGGCTTGACGTTGATCCACGACAAGCGAGTTATTTCCTTGGCCGCAGGTCTCTCCGCATCAATCCCCGATCCCCCATGCCGTTTTGGCAGCAGCGCATTTTCATCATGCTCGCCAACCAGTCGTCTCGCGCCATTGAGTTCTTCCGCATTCCGCCAGACCGCGTGGTTGAACTTGGCATGCAAATGAGCGTGTGATGAAAAGCATCGCGCCCTTTTCGCGGCCGGGTAAATTCTGGCGCGGCAACCTTCATACACACTCCACCTTGTCCGACGGGGCTTTGCCAGTTGAAGAGGTGGTGCGGCGTTACCAGGCCGTGGGTTATGACTTTGTGGCGATGACGGAACATTTCATCCCGCATTTCAACTGGCCAGTTGCAGACACGCGGCATTTGCGCGGCACCGGTTTCACGACACTGATAGGGGCCGAGTTGCATGCGCCTGTCACATCTGCGGGCGAGTTCTGGCATATTCTCGCCGTCGGCCTGCCAATGGATTTTCCTGCCGCTGCAACAAATGAAACCGGCCCCGACATTGCCCGCCGCGCCGTGGCCGCCGGAGCCTTCGTCACCATCGCCCACCCCGCCTGGTCGCGCTATACGATTGAAGATGGCCGCGCCCTGTCATTCGCCCATGCCGTAGAAATCTATAACCATGGCTGCGCCATCGAGAATGATTTGGGCGAAGGCTTTTATCTTCTCGATCAAATGTTGAACGAAAGCCATCACCTCACCGCCATCGCCACCGATGATGCCCACTTCAAAACACCCGACCACTTCGGCGGCTGGGTTCATGTCAAAGCCGAAAGTCTCGAACCCGAAGCCTTGCTCGCTGCTCTCAAGCGCGGTGACCATTATTCCTCCCAAGGTCCCCTTTTTCATGACATCCGCCTGGACGGCAAATTGATCGAAATCGAAACTTCTCCCGTCGATACCATCACCGTGGTCTGCGGAAATTCCAGAAGCTGCGTCAAAAATGGCCGCGCCATCACATCAGCCAATTTTGATCTCTCCACTTTGGAAAAAGGCTGGCTGCTCGAAAAAACCAGCCCCTGGTTCCGCGTCACCGCAATCGACCACGCCGGAAAACGCGCTTGGAGCAACCCGATTTGGCTGTAGTTTATTTTTTCAAAACTTACAGAAATCATTCAGACTGATATTGAAATATTGCAAACTCCGATGACCCAATGTCACAAGTTTCGAGGATCACTTTTCGGAGTTCAGAGCAATATCCGAAACGCACATATACCGACGTAGTTTCATCGCGTAATATGACCGCATTTCGAATGAGCATCCGTTTGCAAAATGGTCCGCTTTCTTCACACTTTCGACAAAACTCAATTATCAATGAACTTACGATGGACTGTTGGTTTTTACGCAGTTGCAAGAAACCACACATAAAGCTCTAAGTTAGCTCAAACTTGGTGTGAATCGCCCTTAACAGATCAGCAAACAGCATGGTCGATCCTTTTTCTCGCTCAATTTCCCCAACATTGTTGACCCGCTGACAGATTTATGGCATAAATTTTACACCAAATCAACACCATTGTTCTTTAATGGTGTCTACTTCGAAGCTCTAGAAGCAAAGGCTTGCGCTAGGTCGATATCATTCGATTTAGTTTGCGAGTTTTAAATGAGGAAATTTCCATGTCCGAATCTCTCGAAATCAACAATGTGGGGCGCACAAGGGTAACTCGTGATCTGAGCAAGCGGCTAACAGATATTCTCGAAGCTTTAGCTAAAGAAAAGGACACGACGAAGGCCGACGTATTGCGTGCTGCAATCGAGTACCTTGCTATGGCCAATGATGCCGCGCAAGACGGCATGCAGGTTGGCGCTTGGAAAGATGAAAAAGACGTGCGCCGTGAGCGAGTATTTGCTGGTTTGTCATAAAATCATTAGAGTAATGCGAGGTGTGACTTGAAACCCCCAACTAAAAAATCAAGCAACAGGCGAAGAGTTGTTCGTACTGAGATCACACCTCGCAGCGGTCGCATCCCTAATCGCAAACAAGATGACGTGCAGTTCGAGCTGCAAGAAAATAACCAGCGCCATGAGCACAAATCTATCCGATACAGAGAGATTTTTACCTACGCCGTAGTGCTGATTGTCTTATTGTTTGGATTATACGCAGCTTCCTATTTGGAAGGACCTCAACTTGGAGAATTTGGAAAATACATTCTTACAACAATTGTTGTGGCAGCAATTGCTTATGCTTTCGCGATCAATAAAAAATCTTAAACTCCAGACCTGACTCGCAACTGCCGCCCCGCCGTGCTATCGCGCAGCAGCATTGTAACGAGATGAGACATGCCCAAAACTACCCGCATTGAAACCGACACCTTTGGCCCCATCGAAGTTGATGCTTCCAAATACTGGGGTGCCCAGGCCCAGCGCTCTTTGCAGAACTTCAAGATCGGCTGGGAAAAGCAGCCCCTGCCCGTGGTTCGCGCCCTTGGCATTGTCAAACGTGCTGCTGCTGAAGCCAACATGGCCTTGGGAAAGCTTGATCCAAAACTGGGCGAAGTCATTGTCCGGGCATCGCAGGAAGTCATTGAAGGCAAGCTAGACGAACACTTCCCGCTGGTCGTATGGCAAACCGGCTCGGGCACCCAATCCAACATGAATGCCAACGAGGTGATTTCGAACCGCGCCATCGAAATGATGGGCGGCGATATGGGATCGAAGAAACCGGTTCACCCCAACGACCATGTCAATATGAGCCAGTCTTCCAACGACACCTTTCCAACAGCCATGCACATCGCTTGTGTTGAAGAAATCCACCACCGCCTGCTGCCCGCCCTGCAACAATTCCGCAACGCCTTGAACGACAAGGCGGGGGCGTGGAGGCATATCATCAAGATTGGACGCACCCATACGCAGGATGCAACGCCCGTCACCCTGGGTCAGGAATTTTCCGGCTACACCCAGCAAATAGACAATGGTATCAGACGGATAGGACAAACTCTTGCCGATTTGATGCAACTTGCCCAAGGCGGCACAGCTGTGGGAACGGGCCTTGCCTCGCCCATCGGTTTTGCCGAGTTGGTGGCTGAAAAAATTGCCGCCATCACCCATCTCAAATTTACTTCTGCCCCCAATAAATTCGAAGCCCTGGCCGCCCATGACGCCATGGTGATGACCCATGGGGCCATCACAACCGTTGCAATGAGCTGTTTCAAGATCGCCAATGACATCCGGTTTTTGGGTTCAGGTCCAAGGTCAGGCCTTGGCGAATTGTCCCTGCCGGAAAACGAGCCTGGTTCATCCATTATGCCGGGCAAGGTTAACCCCACCCAATCTGAAGCCCTCACCCAAGTTGCGGTTCAAATCCACGGTAACAACGCCGCCATGAGCTTTGCCGGTTCGCAAGGTCATTTCGAACTCAACGTCTTCAACCCGGTCATGGCCTACAATTTCCTGCAATCGGTGCGCCTGTTGGCCGATGCGACAGTATCATTTACCGAAAACTGTGTGATCGGCATTGAGCCCCGCCTCGACAATATCGCAAAAGGCTTGGCAAATTCACTGATGTTGGTAACCCCATTGAAAGAAAAATACGGTTATGACCGCGCTGCCAAAATAGCCAAAACCGCTCATAAAAACGGAACGACTTTGCGCGAAGAGGCCATCAAGGACGGCATACCCGCAGACGATTTTGATGCAATTGTACGACCAGAAAACATGTTAGGCCCTTCATGAAACCGCTGCACCTGCTGATCGCTGCCATTGTAATCGTACTTGTGCCGCTATTTTACATCATTGGAAATCCGTTGCGTGGTTTTAGTGATGACGAGCCAGTGAGCTTTCGCGGCCAGTCCATACGTGTTCTCGAAGCCAATCAGGGAACCGTGATTATTCCAAAGCCAGATGACATCAAAAAAGGCACTTTGTTGCAAAGCAATTGGAATGCGGTTTTCGTTGAAGAACTGACGGCCTTCAAACTCGCTGATCCCAAGGGATTGGCAATGACCATTGAAAGACTTGATACGCGGGTGACGGAATGCGCTACGGATCCGGCAAAGCCATCCCGTGCCCCTATGGAAAATCAAATCGCCTGCGCCGCCGATGAGTTCGCCCGTTATAGCAGGCCCGACAAGACCGCCCTTTTCATGGAACCTGAATCAAAGCTCATAGCCTTTGGCGATGCCACAGGCAGCTTCAACAAGGTTTTTCATGACGGCTGGCTTGCCACATATCATGCCCCGCCGATGACTCAAGGTGATCAAAAACGTTTGGCATGCCAAGCTGGACTGTTACTGGATTTCCTGTTCAACAAAGATCGTCAGCCACCCGTTACCTGTGCCAAGGCAAAATAGCCGTGGCCGAGATTGTCAATCTTCGCCGTGCCAGGAAAAATCTGGCCCGCGCCGAAAACGAAAAACAAGCCGGGGCCAACCGCATCAAATTTGGCCGCAGCAAAGCCGAGAAGGATTTGGCGAAGGCGGAAGACAAGAACGCCGTGAAATTTCTTGATGGGCATAAGATGGAAGAATGACGATCTTTACACATTCCCCACCTCCGCCCTTCGGGCACCTCCTCCCCGATGAAGTATCGGGTTGGAGGGCAGTTGTTGAATACCGATCTCCAATCAGCGCCCTCCAACCCGCGTCCTTCGCGGGGAGGAGGTGCCCGAAGGGCGGAGGTGGGGGACAACGGGTAAATCGGCAAAGTTTGGCGGACTATTGCCACAATGCTTGATCCCACGAAAAACCTCACCAAACGCTCCCTCACCATCGCCGGGCATCGCACGTCAATTTCACTTGAAACCGAATTTTGGACGGCCCTCGGCGAGGCCGCCAAAACCCAGAACAAAAGTCTGGCCGCTCTCGTGGGCGAGATTGACCAGTTGCGGCAAGGTCGCAATCTTTCGTCTGCCATCCGGGTATGGCTGTTCAGCCGCGCGCAGTCCAACATCCCGGCGCCTTGAAACCCCGCACCTCGGCAATTGTAGCCTGCCAGTGGGCAGCCATGTCCATATCGCCTTGCCTTGCACAAAGTTCGGCATGGCGAATGGCTTCGCGCAAGGCCAGTGGGCCATGGGCAAAGACAAGTGCTTCGGCGAAATGCGTATAGCCAGGGTTTGTCATGTCATCCTCCATTGGTGTTGCGGGTGATTGCAAGTTGGAGGATGAATAGGGCCTGAATTTTACGACCGTATGACGATTATGGGGCAGGCTTGCGCGGAATGCCGATTTGGTGTCCGATTTGTTGTGGAACAGGCAAAGATTTGTGGGCAGCACATAAAGCGGCAATGCCAAGCCGCACAGCCTCAGGAAAATTCGAAGTTTTGTGAAGCCCAAGATCCACATGGGCCACCATGACCTCCAACACACAAGCCACCCAACCCTCCGTGGCATGCTTCATTTGCTGCACATAATGCACCCGCTTGTGGTCACAATCGATGATCTGGCTTTCGACAATCACCAGATCGGTGGGCCGTACTTCATGTAAATATGACGTATGGGTTTCGAGGGTAAAAATCGAATTGTTGGTAGCTTTCACATAGTCAGGCCCAAGCCCAAAGGTTTCAAAAAGCTGGTCTGCCGCCTGGTCAAACAACACGCCATAATAGGCCATGTTGAAATGGCCATTGTAATCAATCCACTGATTTTCGATAGACATGACCGTGGATCGGTGGGGGATGGAAATTGTCATCGCCTTTGCTGAACCTTGTGTTATTTTCAGGTCATGGATACCAGAACCGCATCACACAAGACAACCAAAGCCATTGATGACATCCGGGCAATTCTGGGGGATCGACTTTCCACGGCCGGAATCGTCCGCGAACAACATGGCAAGGACCAGACCTGGAATGCCGGTTATCCGCCTGATGCTGTTGCTTTCGTGAAATCGACGGATGAAGTGAGCCGCATCGTCAGTATTTGTGCTGCCGACAAAGTTCCCGTGATTCCCTACGGAACCGGAACTTCTCTCGAAGGCCACTTCGCCGCCATCCATGGTGGCATTTGCATCGATATGAACGGGATGAACAACATTCTCGAAGTCCATGCCGAAGATCTTGATTGCCGCGTTGAAGCAGGCGTTACCCGCAAGCAGTTGAACGTTCATTTGCGCGACCAGGGTTTGTTTTTTCCCATCGATCCCGGCGCCGATGCCAGCTTGGGCGGCATGAGTGCCACCAGAGCATCAGGCACCAATGCCGTGCGCTATGGCACCATGAAAGACAATGTGCTGGGCCTCACTTGCGTCATGGCCAATGGCGAAGTGATCCGCACGGGAAGCCGCGCCAAAAAATCCTCGGCGGGCTATGATCTCACACGGCTGATGGTGGGGTCTGAGGGAACGCTTGGCGTGATCACTGAAGTGGCACTCAAGCTGCACGGCATACCAGAATCCATGGCCGCAGGCATTTGCGCTTTTCCATCAGTCGAAGCCTGCTGCAATACGGCCATTGAATGTATCCAATCCGGCATTCCGGTGGCCCGCATTGAATTGGTGGACGCTGAACACATCAAGGCCATCAACGCCTATTCAAAACTCGCCATGGCCGTAACCCCAACACTGTTCGTAGAGTTTCACGGCACGACTGCGGGAACCCGCGAGCAATCGGAATTGTTTTCGAGCATCGCCGCCTCCCATGGCGGCGGTGCCATCGCTTGGGCAATCCAGGAAGAAGACCGCAGCAAACTATGGCAAGCCCGCCACGATGCCTTCTGGGCGACGCAGGCCATCCGGCCCGCCGGAACTGAATCGATTTCCACCGATGTCTGTGTGCCGATTTCCCGGCTTGCTGAATGCGTTGAAGCCACGCGCATCGATTTGCTTGACCACGGTATCTATGGCCCGATGATCGGTCACGTTGGCGATGGCAATTTTCACGTCGGGATGTTTTGCAATCCCACTGATCCGCAAGCCGTCAAACACGTCAAATCAGCGTATGACCGCTTGGTTGAGCGAGCCCTTGAAATGGGTGGCACCTGCACAGGCGAACACGGCATTGGCTTTGGCAAGCGTCATTACCTCAAACGCGAACACGGCCCTGCCCTTGCCTATATGCAAGCCATCAAAAAGGCGCTTGATCCCGACAACATCATGAACCCCGGCAAAAACGCCGGAACCTTGGGTGATGTGATAGCGCCATGAGCATCTGGAAATCTCCGGTATTCTATTTTGGCGTGCTGCTGGTGGCAGTTATCACGGCAGCATTGGCCGCACCTTATCTGGTGAAATGGGACAACTACAAACCTGACCTCGAACGCTACGGCCGCAAGCTTACGGGACGTCAGGTGGATATTGCTGGCCCCATTGAAGTGCGGCTTTTCCCTTGGCCCCGGTTGGTGGCTGGCAAAGTATCCATCGCCAACCAGCAGGGTTTTGGCGATGCCCCCCTGCTGACGGCAGAAAGTGTCAATCTCAATCTTTCACTTGCCGGATTGTTCAGCGCTACACTTGATGTGCAAAAAGTCGAAGTGGATAAACCTCATATCAATTTGCAACGAACAGCAGATGGTGCCGTCAACTGGTTTTTGAAGTCGGATGAAGCCTTGAATGGGCTGCTGTCTCGCGTGAACCTGCAGGAAATCGACATTCGCAATGGCTCAATTTACCTCGAAGACAAAACCCGCAGCCTGCGGTCCAATTTTTCCAAGGTAAATGCAGTGTTGGCGGCCCAAACTTTTGAAGGCCCTTGGCGCATGCGTGGTACAGGCAATTGGGGAGAAATCCCCATGTCTTTCACCTTCAACAGCAACGCCTATGAAACGAGCCAGCCCTTCCGCTTTGGCACACGGCTGGCGCCCGATGACAACACCTTACCTGCCCTTTCACTCGACGGTGAATGGGCATCGCAGGTTTTTAAGGGAAAATTGCGGCTGGATGCCCAAGCCGACACAGGTACAAATGAAACCCAGAAAGGCAGCACCGAAGGCAGCTTCCGCCCGCTTGCCTTGCAAACCGAAATCGAACTGTCGCTTGATCGCGTCAGTCTTGACAAGATTCGCATTGCGCCAGCCGATACGAAAGACAGTGGCACGCTGATCGAAGGTTACGCCCTGCTGACTTTTGGTGGCAATCCTGTTGCCCAGGTGCTGCTCAAGTCACCCCGTGTGAACCTCGATACGCTGGTCGGGGCTGACACTCTTGCGCGCTGGCGCAATGGCGGACTGCTGGCCATCGCCAATGGCTTGTTGGCCAACCTGCCTGAAACCTTGGTGACGGAGTATTCGCTGGATGTAAATGTGCTGACATCCGGCGGAGAAACCTTGAATGATGTGCGCGTAAGTGGTGTTGCCGAAAAACCGGCTATCCGCATTCATAACGCATCGGCAAGCTTGCCCGGCCGTTCCCGGATGAAATTTGACGGTATCATTTTCCCGGCTCCCGAGACGGCAGAATTGGGCGGCACGCTGGCATTTGAAAGCAATGACCTGCGCAGCTTTGCCGGATGGTTGATGCCCGCCAGCCGCAAGACTTTTGAAACCTACTGGAACGGCAGCCGCGGCACCTTGAAACTGCAGGGCAATGTCAATTGGTCGGGCTTCAGACTCGCACTCAAGGAACTCGACTATGAATTTGAGCGACAACCGGGCAAGGCCGATATAGCCCTTCGCATGGGAGACTTTCCGGCTCTCGATCTCATACTCGACAGCAAGTCACTTGATCTCGACAACTTGATGACGAAGGGTATTTCGCTCGCCAGCGGTGATGTTGGCATCAGTCTGTTTGGCCTCTTGCCAAGCCTGCTTGCCGATGGCCAAAGTAATGAACGACGCGTCCAGATTGCTGTCGATAGCCTGACGCTCAATGGCGTTGTTGCCAGCGGCATCGCTCTCGATTTTGCCTCCAGTCTCAGTGGCTTCGAAATCAAAACCCTGAAAGTCGGTTCAGTCAACGGTGCCAGCATCACTGGTAAAGGTCTGGTGTTGCAGGACGGCCAAGGACCGTCTGGAGAATTCAAAGTCGCCATCTCGGCCCAGAATCCGGCAGGTCTTCTGCAAATGGCGGGCCTTCCCCGACAGGGAAACATTCTGGCCGCAATCCCTATTGGCAATGTGCTGGGGGCAACTGAAGCCGACGTGACAATTGCTGTATTGCCGGGTGCCGAAGGACCAACCCTGGCTTTCAGCAGCAAGGGGCAATCACCATCAATGAACTTTACCACGACAGGTACCGCCAAAAATCTCGAAAAACCTGATACGACCTGGCTTGAAGTAAACACCTTGGTGGAAGCCAAGGATGCAATTTCCCTGTCACGTCTGATTGGCTTTGACCCTGTGTTGCCCGACGGCAAGCCGGGAACGCTTGTTTTCAAAACTGCTGGTTCACGGTCCGCAGGTTATGATTCGTCTGTGGACCTCACCGTCTTTGACAGCCAGTTTTCATTCCAGGGCCATCATGAATTCAGTGCCAATTTTGGAAATGTCATAGGCAGTGCCCAACTCAACACGGAAAATGCTGCGGCACTGCTGGCAGCAATCGGCCTGCCCTATCGCCCTGAAAAACCCATTCCGCTCAAGTTGACGGGCAAACTCTTTGTGCAAGACACCAACCTCAAAATGAATGAGATCAATGGAACACTGGACGGCCAGCCTCTTGCAGGCGAAGCTACAATAACCGACCGCGGTGAAATTGCCGCCGATCTCGAAACCCGCACACTTGATTTGCAAGACGCGCTGGCCGCCGCCTTTTTGCCATGGAATGGCCCCCGCCCCGATCTTGGTGACAATTTTGCCAACCCCTCGGACAACCAACTGACGGGCACATTGTTCCTGCGCCCCAAGGAATTGCTAAACAGCTTGGGCAAACCGCAATTGGAAACGGTGCTTGGCATTGAGTTCAAACCCGAGCAACGCAGCATCACGCTGAAGCAACCCGGTAGCGATGGCATGGATCTCGACATCTTGCTAAAGCCCCGCGGCTCAACATTTGACATTTCAGGCAAGGGCCGCATCGGACTAGACCTCGCGCAGTTCGTGACTTTGGCAGATAAAACCGCGTTGGCATCTGGTGATGGCTTGCTTTCGGGCGAATTCAAAAGCCAGGGTCGCAGTCCCTATGCTGTGCTTTCCGCCTTGGCAGGCCAAGGCACGTTCATGGTGCGTGATGCAAGTTTGCAGCTGGTCACTCTGAAAGACTTCGCCAGGGCGATAACCTCTGTTCAAACTTCAACTGCCTTGAGCCAGAGTCTTGCGATTCTGGAACAAGGCCCTGGCAGCGCTATCGGCGCGCGCGCAGTAGACATTTCCATTGCCAATGGGTTGGCCACCTTGGCTCCCATTGCAACAACAATCGACGGCAGTTCGCTTTCGTTGCAAGTAACCATGGATTTGCCAGAAGCAAATTTCATGACCAAGGCAGATGTGACCATTCTCGGCCGCCCGGACTTGCCCGCAGTTTCCATCAGCTATTCAGGCAAACCGGGAAAATTGGAAAAACGCAGCGGCACCGCCGCCCTTGCTGCAAAGCTTGGCTATGATCTTTTGGCCAAGGAAATGGCTGATCTGGAAAAACTCCAGAAGCAACAAGCAGAACTGGTGGCCAAGGAAGAACAACAACGACTTGATGATGAGCAACGCTTCGCTGCCTACCAGGCCCAGCGGGCCGAACTGCGCCAACGCCAACGGGAATTGCGCATCCATGCCGACCAACGCAAACGCCGGGAAGACCAACTGAAAACCGCCCTCGCCGACGCCCTGAAAACCGGCGATGCCCTCAACAAACTCGACCTTGCCAAGCGCAAACGGCAACTCGACGTGCTGAAAATTCTGAAGGCCAGACCGTGACAACATTGTTGCCAAAAAGGGCGGATTCAACTGGCCCTGAATCACCGGGAGAGTCTATAAAGCGCCTATGTCCCGTTCCCCTATTGATCTCGCCGATTTTGGCGATGATGAACCACACTCACCAGCCCCCGGCGGCATGGCGGCCCGCGCCATGGCGACGGCCGAGCCCGCCTATCTCAAGGGTTTGAACCCGGAGCAGCGCGATGCTGTGCTTTCCGTCGATGGTCCGCTTCTCGTACTGGCGGGTGCCGGCACCGGCAAGACCCGGGTGCTCACCACAAGGCTTGCCCATGTGTTGACCACCCGCAAGGCCTGGCCCAATCAAATCCTCGCCGTCACCTTTACCAACAAGGCGGCACGGGAAATGAAAGAGCGCATCGGCATGCTGATTGGCGGCGTCGTCGAAGGCATGACATGGCTTGGCACCTTCCACTCCATCGGCGTCAAGATGCTGCGCAACCATTATGAATTGGTGGGCCTCAAATCCGGCTTTTCCATTCTCGATGACGACGACCAGTTGCGGCTCCTCAAGCAATTGCTGGCGGCCGAAAACATCGACGAGAAGCGCTGGCCCGCCCGCCAATTGGCCAACCTGATTGACGGCTGGAAAAATCGTGGCCTCTTCCCCGACCAGGTGCCGCAAGCCGAGGCCTATGGTTTTGGCAATGGTTTGGGCGCAAAGCTCTACGGCGACTATCAGGCCCGCCTGAAAATCATCAACGCCGCCGATTTTGGCGACCTGCTGCTGGAACCCCTGCGGCTTTTCCAAAACCATCCGGATGTGCTGAAAGAATATCAACAGCGCTTCAAATACATGCTCGTAGATGAATATCAGGACACCAACATCGCCCAATATCTGTGGCTGCGTCTCCTCGCCCAAGGCCATAGGAACATCTGTTGTGTTGGCGATGATGACCAGTCCATTTATGGGTGGCGTGGTGCCGAAGTCGATAACATCCTGCGCTTTGAAAAAGATTTTCCGGGTGCCAAAGTCGTTCGGCTTGAACAGAACTATCGCTCCACGCCTGACATATTGGGAGCCGCTTCCGGCCTGATTTCCAAGAACGAGGCCCGCCTCGGAAAAACCCTGCACACCACCCGCAACGACACTGAAAAGTTGATCCTGCGCGGCCATTGGGATTCGGAGGAGGAAGCCCGCATGGTCGGCGATGACATTGAAAGCCTGCATCACAAGGGCGAACGCTACAACGATATCGCCATTCTGGTCCGCGCCTCCTTTCAAATGCGTTCCTTCGAAGACCGCTTTATCACCTTGGGATTGCCCTATCGCGTCGTCGGCGGCCCGCGGTTTTATGAACGCGCCGAAATCAAGGACGCCGTGGCCTATCTCGCTGTCATCCTCTCACCCGACAATGACCTGAAATTCGAGCGCATCGTCAACACGCCGAAACGCGGCATCGGAGATTCATCCATCAAGAAAATTTATGACGTGGCCCGGCGCGAATTGAAATCTCTGTATCGTGCCGCCGAAACCATCATCACCACAGACGAAATTCCCAACAAGGCCCGCACGTCGCTGCGCTTGTTGCTCGAAAATTTCTCGCGCTGGCGTCAACAGGTGGATGCCCTACCCCACACGGAACTGGCGGAAATCGTGCTCGATGAATCAGGCTACACCGAGATGTGGCAAAACGACAAAAGCCCCGAAGCCCAAGGCAAGCTGGAAAATCTCAAGGAACTCGTGCGCTCCATGGGCGAGTTTGAAAACCTCGCCGGCTTCATGGAACATATCTCACTGGTCATGGACCGCGACCAAGGGCCAGCCCAGGACGAAGTCAACATCATGACCCTGCATTCCGCCAAGGGCCTCGAATTTGGCACGGTGTTTCTGCCGGGGTGGGAAGAAGGCCTGTTTCCCCACCAGCGCGCCCTCGATGAAAAAGGCCGCGCCGGCTTGGAAGAAGAACGCCGCTTGGCCTATGTGGGAATTACCAGAGCCAAGCGCCGCGCCACCATTTCCTTCGCCCAAAATCGGCAAGTCCGCGGCCTCTGGCAATCGGCTATTCCGTCACGCTTTCTTGATGAATTGCCACCAGCCCACGTCGACGTGCAACCCATGACCACAAGCTACGGCGGCTATGGTTTAGGCAGCTACGGCCAAAGCCGCTTTGACAATGGCAGCAGCTTTTCCAAACAAAGCACCTACGCCACCCCCGGCTGGCAACGCGCCGCCGACCGCCAACAACGCGGCGAAACCTTGCGAACCTCGCCCCGCTTTATCGACGGCGAAAGCACCATCGTCGGCGCAGCAGGAGTAGGCTACAAAATCGGCGACCGCGTGTTTCACGAGAAGTTCGGCAACGGAACCGTGACAAGTGTCGACGCCAACAAGCTGACCGTGGATTTTGACAAGGCGGGCGAGAAACGGGTGATTGATACATTTGTAGCGCGGGGGTGAGGAACGAGATGAGTTAAATGCAGTTGACTGCACCATGCCAGCGTCAAAGTAACCGTTCCATTTGATTCTCCACTGATCCAGCATGGCTATGGCGGAATAAATCACTAGAATTTAGTTATTTTTGCAACGCGAAGCAACCAAATTCCTCAAGTAGAAAGCCAATTATTGAATTTTAGCTCAAAACGAGACGTTTTTGAGACAGCTAACGTCGTAATTGATCCGCAATTGAGGTCAATCCGCGACTAAAGTTTGACCAAGTTGGGGTCCACACCCAACATCACTTTCGAAAGTCTCCGTTTTTGAAAAGTGGCATAAGCCCAGCCCAACTAAAAGGGCTGTAACTAAGACGGTGCCATAAACACCGCCTTAAGGGCAGAAAGGAGAACGTAAATGGAACACGTAGCCCTCGCGATAGTATATAGTTTGGTAGCCGTTGTCCATGTGATCATCGCCGTGATCATTTTGACACAACACTAACCCAACAATATGCGAAGTATGCTCTGGTACAGCATACGGAGGCGGGCATTGCAAAGTGCCTGCCGTCGCTTTACGTCTGGAATCATAAATGAGTCAAGAGGTATTTGGGAGCATCAATCTTGGAAGACGCTTTTACTGTCAATGCAGTCGAGTCCACTAAAGCCATCATTCGTGACCTAAGTTCGGCAAACAAAACTACGTACGATAAAATAGCTCAGTATGCCCAGCTTAACTTAAGCTCTGTCAAACAATTTATGACAGTAGATTCCGCAAAAATTTCAAAAAACAATCATACTTTGCGGAAGATCAGTGTACTGATTACCAAACCAGAGTTCTTAGCAAAATTTTCTGACGTGTCAGAAAGCCACTCAGAGGAACTGACTAATATTCGAATGTATCTGGCAAGTGCGACAAATAACTCGATAGATCATTCGAGCCCGGAATACGAAGCTCTAGTCGATTTAGCTTATGACTTGATTAACAAAATACTAGGTGGAAGATTTGCTCCAGCTAACGCGGACTTTCAAAAATTGGCAGGTACCTATACGTGCTATCGGGCGGGCGCTACACCAAACAGAGTTACCTGCAGCTCCGTCGAATTCAAATTGCGTCCAAGTGGGCTTTGGCAGTTTGAGCATTTGAAAACCGATAGATTTGGTGAAAGAACAAAAGTTGATGGTCCAGTCGTAATTCTCGGTGACTACCTTTATTTATTTGGCGACATTAATAAAGGAAAAGGTGTCGAATTTTTGGTTCTAAAGCTTCCTGAGGCTGAGGAATTCAAAACGATTGTCGGTATGATTACCACTCGTTCTGATAGCCGTAGACCAGTAATGTCCCGCACGATTTTAGTTCGATCCGCCCCCCCTAACATTGGTGTCTATACCCATTCAACTTTAGAAACCGTTGTTCCGAGTTATCTTCTAACTCAGGTAACAGAACTACTTAAAAACGGGACCACTACAATTAAAGGACTAACAATTGAAGAGGGCATTTCGGAATAGATGTAAAGGATTGCTTTGACTTTGCTTGCTATTGCGATGCAAAATTACCAGGGAAATCAGTGAATGGTCGAGTAGTGGCCTTTAAAACAGTGGCACTGCACTTTATTTACTTCGCTTGCCCTCTTGCTTTGCCCTCACACCATCCCTCCCTCGGCCTCTTGGGGCAGGGGGAGTACCGCGTAGCCGGGAGGGGGTGGTTGATCTTGGCTCGCTCTCAACAGACGTTGCGTTTCAAACACCCCCTCCCCCTTCGGGTACTCCCCCGGCTAAGAAGCCGAGGGAGAATATAACGGTGACAGTGCATTTTATTATTGACCCTTCTCTCCCTCGGCCACTTGGGGCCGGGGGAGTACGGCGTAGCCGGGAGGGGGTGGTTGGGCTTGGCTAGCTCTCGACAGTCGTTCCATGTCAGACACCCCCTCCCCCTTCCACCTTCGCAAGTGCTACGGCGGACACAGTCGGGTAATCCCCCGGCCCAAGGGCCGGAGGGAGAAAGATTTGCCGCTTGTAAACATAATACGTATGATGTATAAAAAGCTATGCACAAGAAGATGACCATTAGCTTGGACGAGGCAGTTTACGATGGGCTTTACCGCACCATTGGCAAGCGCCGCATGAGCCAATTCATCGAAGACCTGTTGCGCCCCCATGTTTTGGACACAAACCTCGATGCAGGTTATCAGGCCATGGCTGCTGATGAAACTCGCGAAGCAGAAGCCAGTGAATGGCTGGAAGCCTTGAACAAAGACCTGGCCGATGAAACGCGGTGAAGTCTGGTGGGTCGAATTTGATCCGGCCATTGGCAGCGAAATCGCCAAGCGAAGACCAGTCATCATCGTCAGCAACGACTCCGCCAACCGCAACCTCTCCCGCGTCGTTGTCATTCCGCTGACCAGCAACATAGCAAAAGTCTATCCCGGCGAAGCACTCGTAAAACTTGGAAAACAAACCAGCAAAGCCATGGCCGACCAGATCATGGCGGCAGACAAAAGCCGTTTGAAAGACCAATTGGGAACCGTTTCAAGGACCGACATGGAATTGGTGGAGGATGCAATGCGTGTGCATTTGGGAATGGCGAAGTAAAGAAATTTTGCCTCAGTTGGACCCGGCTTATTTTACAAGAATCAATAGAACCAACTGCAAAAATTGTGGCTCGCCAATTTGTTGGCTTCGCAGACCCTAACCAATGCTTCGAGGCTTGCAGGGGCGAGTGCCTCAGCAAGGGCTCGGTGTTGTCTCAATTCTTGACAAAAAAGTATAATTATTATACCTTTTCACTATGTCTTGGCTGTTTGAATTCGATAATGCCAAAAGTGCAGGCAACAAGGTCAAGCATGGTATTGATTTTGTCGAGGCCCAGGCGCTGTGGGCAGACGAAAAGCAGTTCATTGTGTCGGCCCGATCAACGGGTGAAGTTCGATGGATAGCGATTGGTGAGATTGATGGAAAGCACTGGTCAGCAGTCTATACGTTGCGCGACGATGTATTGCGTATCATCTCGGTAAGAAGGGCAAGAGACTATGAAATTGAATTCTATCACAGCAGAAGAGCTTGATCGAAAGTTCGATGACGGCGAGGATATTTCTGAGTATCTGGATTTTTCCACAGCCACGCGCCCCAACCAGGAACTTAAACGCGTCAATGTTGATTTCCCTTTGTGGGTCGTCAACGGGCTTGACCGTGAGTCGGCGCGGCTTGGTGTGGCGCGGCAATCGTTGATCAAGATGTGGATTGCGGAGCGGCTGGACCAGGTTTCAATCGCGCCGCAATCTGTTTCGCTTCCGCCTCAATCGTCTCCGCGTGCTTCCAAGGTTTAACCCTAGCATACCAGTAATCCCGGTTGCCCTCGTCCCCCTCAATCCAATGGGCCAGGGCATGCACGAGATCATACTCAAACGTGCCCTCTGCTGTTTGGCAGATGGCGTGGGCTTTCTCCCAATCAGCGCCCATTTTGAACGCGCCTTGTTTCAAATGGTCAAGGGCTTGTTGCGGTGGAGTGGGATATTGGGTTTGCTTCGTCATGCCACAACATAGGCCAATTGCCGCATTTCTGTCGTGTTGTTTCTGCTATTGGTGCAGCTTGCCCGCTTCACGGGTATATCCAGAAATTGAAAGTGTGTTTCGTTGATCAGTCGTTGCATTAAATTGTTCGCAGCCATCATTTTCAGCGTCAGCATGGGGGGCAGCATTTCCCAGGCGCAAACCATCACCGCTTCCAACGTGCAGATCGAATGGAAGGTGGTGAACCGGTTTCGGCTGTTCAGCAAGGCGGAAAACTTCAAGGCCCATGAGGATGCGTGGCGGCAGTATTTAATTCATGTGGACCAGCTGGCACTTTCGCCTGAAGCGCGGGAGCGGTTGGTTTCCACTTCTTCGGTGTTGGGCTCCGAGCATGTTTTAAATGACCGCTACATCGCATTTTCACGCCACTTGCGCCGCAAGTATGATCCCATGGGATGGGCGGCCCGGCAAATCGGCGATGTGTGTTGGGATGCCAGGAAACGCGAGCACGCGGCGTGTGGTGGCGTTGAAAACTATGTGATGCCAAAATCCCATGACATTCAATTGTCGTTGAAGCCCCTTGAAAAAAATCTGCTGTTTGCGGAATATAATTGTGAGTGGCGGGTTGGCGATGGGGCTCCGGTTACGGCTCCTTGTGATGAACCGCTGACCGCCACCCTGCCCTATCCGGGAGGTGCGACCATTACCGTGAATGCGGTAGGTGAAACGGGCATTACGACTGAAATCAAGGTGCGCGATTTATTGATTGCAGGGTTGGGCGACAGCTTTGCATCGGGCGAAGGCAACCCCGATGTGCCTGTGCGTTTTTCTGCAGAAGGTCGTTACAAGAATATCTACCCAAAGCGGGCGCGTTATGATGGTGGCGGCAACGCCCAATGGATGGATGAACCTTGCCATCGCTCGCTCTATGGCCACCAGTTACGCGCGGCCTTGCAGATTGCCGTCGAAAATCCGCAAACCTCCGTTACGTTCATGGGCTATGCCTGTTCTGGGGCGGCGATTGACGAGGGATTGCTGGGCCCGCAGAGTTATGTTGATTATGTCAGCGACGGCACGTCGGCGCGGCCTGTCAATGGCAAGCGCAAGGACACGCAATTGCGCTGGTTGTTGCGCGAGCTTTGCAAGGACAAGCCCAAACTTGTGGACAAAATCTGGACCTGCCCCGGTGGGGCCTATTGGCGCAATGTTGATTACCTGCTGCTGTCCATCGGCGGCAACGATATTGGTTTTTCCAATCTGGTGGCGTGGTCGACGTTGCGCGACAATACATCAAGTGTTCTGGCGAAGTTTTTTGGGGCCACGGTTTCACCCAAGACTTTTGCCTCCAACATGAAAGACATTCTGCCGGGAGCCTACGGCCGTTTGGCAAAAGCCTTGGAGACTGCTGTGCCGCTGCGTTCGGGTGATCTGTCATTTGATGCTTCGCGCGTCATTCTTACGGCCTATCCGGATATCCTGGAGGATGAGACCGGCAAGGTTTGCCAGGCTGGCAAGGCAGGAAACGACGAAGACAAGTTTGCGGCAAACCAATCGTTGGACATGTTTCAATCCTGGCTGGTTGTAACACCGGGCAAGCTTGAAGCAGCCCATCAGCAACTGGAAAAACTTCATACGCGCATGGGTGAATTGGCGGAAGACCATGGTTGGACTTTTGCGGCCAGGGCCTATGGCGACAAGCCGTTCAGGGGGCATGGGTTTTGTGCCCAGTCAAAAGACAACAAGGGTGATCCGGCCGAGCAACTGATCATGCCCTGTTGGGGCAAGGCAGAGCGCGATACCTTGACGTGCGAAACCAATTGGGCCGGCAAGATCCGGGATTGGCGACCTTACAATCCGGCAACCGAAAACTATCCCTATGCCTTGCGGCAACGCTGGGTGCGCAGTTTCAACGATGCGTTTCTGGCCATGAATACCAAGGTGCTGACCAAGGATGGCCATATCGACGAAGCGGCGTCGGAAAGTGTTTTTGCTGAAACGACTGGGGCTATGCATCCCAATGCTGAGGGGCATGCGGCGATGGCCGATGCCATCCTGATCGATTTGCGGGCAAGGTTGGCGGTGCCGACGGAACAATAAAAAAGCCGACGATGATCTGGGCATCGCCGGCTCTCTCACCTCGCTTCAGAGCGCCCCCCTTGAGCAGAGGTTCATTCAATCACGCCATGCATCAGGCTGAAGACCCTCATGCGTATGGAAGGTCAACATATCCGGGGAAGATGCGGCGCGATTGAATCGTCAACTTTCGTTGACTGTCTGCAAGTAGGTGCGGTGCAGTGCTTTGTCAATTTGAATCGTCAAATAAATTCATCACCCAATAGAATATTTCAACTTTACGACGTCTTTTTGTCTCATTTTTGCTTAAAATCAAGCGAAAACGACTATATTGCGTCGTTTGTTCTTCCAAAAATGCAAAAGTATCACGAAGAGTCATGTCGGTTGCAATCAGGCGCTGATTGCAACTCTGCACTTGAATCGTTACCTTTTTTCGATTATCTGTCAATTATGTTTGACGATGATAACCCCATTCCTTTCGACAATGTTCGCGGGCTACTTCAAGATCTGACTACTATTCTGGACGATCATTTCACGACACTCCGCAAGGGTACGCGTTACGAAAGCTTGCGAAAGTCAGATACAAAAGTATTCATTTTAGCATCAAGGCAACCGCGCAGCATGGCTGCAATGGCCAAGGATCTGGCGATTTCCCGGCAAGCGGTCCATGATTCAGTCAAACGGCTGGTTGCGCTTGAAGTGGTTGAGGTGGTTGCCCTGCCGAACAACAGCAGGGACAAGATTGTTGCCGTGACCGAAAGGGGATTGCAGGCGCGCTTGGTTGCGCTTTCCTACATTGAAAAACTTGAAGCAATCTGTGCGGATATCTTGGGCAAAGAAGAGTTCGAACTCTTCAGAAAAATGCTGGTGGTGCTGTTGCGGGGTCTTAAACAACAAGCCGTGCCGCAGGATCAAACCGCAAGCAGGAAATCCTGACCGTCCTGATCAACCAGCAAGATATTCTGATTAAAGCAGGCAGCATTCCAGAGTTCCGGAAAATGCGGCCTCGATACGGCCAAGCTGGGCTCGCCATAGGAAGGGCCCACCAGACAATTTCTCGTCGGGCGGGCCTGGTCCTGCAGGGGACTTGCTTTAACTCAGTTTGATGCCGTGCTTGACGAAATAAACTTCATCGGGTCGAGGGCTGTGGCACCTTTGCGCACTTCGAAGTGCAATTGTGGACTGGTGACGGCTCCGGTTTGTCCAGCCTTGGCAATCACATCGCCACGGGCAACCTTGTCACCACGTTTGACGAACAGTTCCTTGGCGTGGGCATAGGCCGTCACATAGCCACCGGGGTGACGGATGAGCACAAGGTTGCCGTAACCTTTCAGCTCATTGCCGGCATAGGCTACCACACCGCCATCAGCCGCGCGCACACTGGTGCCTTCGGGAACAGCAATGTTGATGCCTTCGTTCTTCAAGCCGTCAGGCTTTGCGCCGAAACCAGAAATGACTTTGCCCTTGAGTGGCCAGCGCAGGTTCATGCCAGGCACAACAGGCGTGGCATCTGCAACCTCAGCAGGTTGCGGTTTGATTTTCGGTTTGGCAACAGCAACCTGCTTTGGCACTTCTCCAATGGCTTCCTCGCCATCGGTGTTTTCAGCCGTTGTGTCTTCTTCTTCGGCCAACGACAGGGGAGCCTTCTTCCTGATTGGCTTCGGCTTTGCTACTGGCACATCTTCAACGGCAGCAACCTGATCATCAACAACGGGTTTTTCAATGGTTTTTTTCGCGCCGGGAATACGGATTTTCTGACCGAGCGACAATTGCTTGTCTGTGGTCAATTTATTTGCGTCGGCAATCACGAAAGGCGACACGCCATACTTGCGTCCAAGTGAATAAAGAGTTTCGCCGGAAGCCACCGTATGAAGTGCGCCTCCCTTGACGGGTTTAGGCGCGATGACTTCGGCTTCTTCAGTGGTTTCAGGTTCAACCAGCTTTGCAGGCTTGGGCAGTTTTTTTGGTGCTGGGGCTTGGGCAATTGCCGCACCCGGAATGCGCAAGGGTTGACCGATCAACAATGAATAGGGCCGATTCATACCATTGGCTTCAGCCAGTTCATCAACTGATACGCCATTGGCTTTGGCGATCGAAAACATGGTCATGCCTTCAGCCACCTTCAGCGTGCCGTCCTTGGCAATCTTGCCAACTTTGGGTGCGGGCACAAAAGTTTCGGTTTCAGCTTCAGCCGTGACAACAGGACGGTTGAACTTTTTCTTGGCTACAGGTTTGTCGAGGACTGGCTCGACATAGGATTCATCGGCAGATGCAGCGTCATAGCTCTCTTCAACCGGCGGTTTGATCAGCTTTGGCTTTTTGTAAGCGGGTTGCTTGTAGGCGGGTTGATAGGCTTGCGAATAATCCAGCGGCTTCTTGATGCGGGGCACGGCAGCGCGCTTCAAGGGGCTTTCAATGATCGTGTCATCATCAACCGACGCCACATCATAGGAAGGTTGCACCAGCCGCGGCTTTGCTGGCTTTTTGATTTTTGGAATGGCTGCCGTGTAAACAGGATCCGCGTCAGACGGATTCTTGTACGCTTCATTAAAGCGTTCAATTGAGTTGGAGCAACCAGCAAGGAGGGCTGCAACTGCAACAGTCATCATGGATTTGATGATGACACGGCCAACAGGCCCGCGAGAAACTAGGGGACGCATACGCACACTCCGGAACTAACAAACAACGTGAGTTCACAATGCCGCGTTTTGGTTAAGGGAGAGTTAGCGTTGATGGCGCTGGGCGAGGGTTCGTTGAAAAAATGTTGGGGTGTGGTATTGCTGTCCCCAACCTCCGTCGCTTCGCGCCACCTCCTCCCTGATGAAGAATCGGGGCGGAGGGCAGTTGTTAGATACCGGTCTCAAATCACTGCCCTCCAACCCGCCACTTCGGCGGGGAGGAGGTG
>JANOVS010000079.1:0-19032 GCA_031417515.1 Hyphomicrobiales bacterium | reverse complement strand
TTGGCAAAAGCAGATCGCCTCGGGCAAACTGCTTGCGGGTGGTATCTGTCCACATGTGAAACTCCATCGTTGCTTCGCAACACCGATTGAATCACAAACGATTGATATCACCCAACTTCTTTTTCGGTCAGACACTTAGGGATCAAGCCATTGCAAGTCGGCGTTCTGCGTCCATAACAGGGCTGCCTTGAGATTTTTTCCGGGATAGGCTTGGTTGAGGGCCGCTGCATAACGCTGCATTTGCTCAACATAGGGATGAGCAGGCGATAGCAGGCCTTCTGGCTTGTGACCCGTTTTGAAGTCCAGCAGCCAAATGGCGTCCTCTCCAATCACCAGCCGGTCAATCCGGCCGATGGCGATGCTGGTGCTGTCGGCACTGCGAGTATGGATACTCACTTCTGCCTGACTGTCTTGTCCAAAGAAAACCTCGAGGCCCGATTGATTGAGCAAGGCCAGCAGTTTTTCGGCGGTGGTTCTGTCAATTCCGAGTTTTGCAGCCAGTTGCAGGCCAAATTCCTGTCGCCGCGGTTTGGGAAGGTCGGTGATTTTTTCAAGCCAGCGATGAATGGCGATGCCGCGTTTGGCTGCTGCCACATCAAACACTTGGGACGCGGCAGCGGCGACGGATTTCCGGACTGGTGTGAAGCTTGGTGGCAGCGCCCTTGCCCATTCGGGAAGGTGCAAGGGCAATTTCTTTTCGGCAGTCACTTCAGGAATGAAAACCGGATCAGCTCCCAAGCGATAGATGACTTCACCCTCTGGCCCGGCAATGCTGCGCAAGTTGCTGAGTTCGGTGGTTGCAGTGATGGCTTCTGAGACCTGATGCCACCAGCTGTCTTCCTTGGCACCCGGTAACTGGCCTTCTTTCGGCTTGGCGTTGCTGCTGCCGCAGACATAGAGTTCATCCCTCGCCCTGGTCATGCCGACATAAAGCAGGCGCATGCGTTCTTCGAGGCGCTTCTGGGTGGCTGCGGTTTTCCAGATCCCAATAATGTCGGGTTCGGGTTTGAGATCGGGCACAAAGACAATGGCACCGGCAGCAGCCTCGCCTTCCGGCACAGTTACAAGCCTGCCCATTCTGGTATTGTCATCCACATCCGCTGCGTCAGCCAAAATCACGATGGGGGCTTCAAGGCCTTTTGAACCATGCACGGTCATGATGCGCACTTCACCAGCCGCCTGTTCCAACTCGCGTTTGATCTCGAGGGTGCCTGCGGCAAAGCCATCGAGAAAACTGATGAGGGAGGGTCCTTCCTGTTGTTCGTGTTCAAGTGCCAGTTCAAGAAAGGCTTCGGCGGCATCTTCAGCCTCAGGGCCCAGCCGTTGCAGGATCGATTTTTTACAGAGCTGATAGACCCGCGAAAAGATTCCGTGTGGGCCCTGTGCAGCAGAAAATTCACGCCAGAGCTGAAGCCGCGCGAAGTTGGCGGCTTGCGTTTGGTCGGCTGCCAGCCTGTGCCATAAAGTTTGATCTCCGCGTTGATGACAGAGATTGAACAATTCGTCTTCGCTCACAGCGTTTGGCACGAGGGGGCTTTTCAGCAGGCAGGCCAGGTTGTGGTCATCATCCGGCATGCGGATGAATTGGCCGAGTGCCAGAAAATCATGGATGATCAAACTCTCATGCAGTTTCAGGCGGTCAGCGCCCGCCACACTGATGTTGCGACGGCGCAATTCACCAATCAGCGCCCGGAACATCAGATTGCGCCGTTGCAGGAGAATGAGAATATCACCGGGCTGGACAGCGCGATTCTGCGACACCAGTTTGCGCTTGCCAATCCATTCGCCAATACGATCAGCAATAATGCGGGCAAGGATGCGGCGCGGGTGATCCTGGGGCGGCAAATCCACCGGGGCTTTCCAATAATCCGGCTCCTCCTCCTCGGGTTTTCTGACCAGCGGCCACAATTCAAAAGTGCCAATCTCTGATTGGCGCGAGGCCTGATGGTCACGTTCATCATCGGCTTGTTTGCCGTAGCCGGTGCGCGGCAATCGGCCCTTGGCAAAGGCCATATCAACCGCCTGCAAAACATCGGGCGTGCTGCGATAGGATATGGTGAGACCCACCTCTTGCAAGGTCTGTTGGGTGTCACTCAAACTTGCCGAGAATCTTTGCCGTGCCATTTCGAAGGCCGCAGTATCTGCGCCCTGAAAGCTGTAGATTGATTGCTTGCGATCCCCAACAACAAACACCGTGCGGTTGACGGCATAATCACGTCCCTGGCCTGCAAAAAATTCATCACTCAAGGCTTGAATGATTTTCCATTGGGCGGGGCTGGTATCCTGCGCTTCATCCACCAGGATGTGCTGCAATCCCGCATCCAGTTTGTACAACACCCAACGGGCCTGTTCTGAAGATTGCAGCAAGATGGCGGTGCGGGAAATCAGGTCATTGAAATCATAGATCCCCCGCTGGCGTTTCATGCGGTCGATGCGTGACAACACACCAGCCATTGCCGCATGTACCGTGAGGGTGGCCGCATAGATCTTGGCGAGTCCGAGATTTTGGAATGCGAGGTGCACACGGTCGCGCTCGGAATCCAGCCAAGCCGCCAATTTGGGTTCAGCCCGGGAGATGCCGACCAACAACAGTTTCTTGCGGGGGGTGCCTTCCTTGGTCAAGAATATTTCAAACAGTTTATCTGCTGCGGGGCTGACGGCAAGTGTTGACAGTTGGGCCGCGAGGGGTGCTGCCTTGGCATCACTGGATGCAATAATGCCTGCGGCTTTTTCATAGGCAGCCTTGTTGATGACGAGGAGTTGCGCCTGAAGTTGTGCCGGATCTTCTGTGGCGCTAGGGCCAAGGGATGTTGCAATGTTTTTTGCAAGTTGCCGAAAGGCCGTGGGGTCGGTGAGATCACCACGGGAATCCTTGGTGCCGGATAAAACCGCGGCACCCGTACTTTCGAGTTTTTCCAGACTGAGAATGCCTGCCTCTTCAAGGAAATCCCAGCCCCGGCGAATCTCTGGATCAGGATCCAGCAATGCTGCCTGAAACGCCCGTTGACGCAAGTTTCTCGACTCATTGTCGTCCATCACCCGAAAGCCGGGGGCCAATCCGGCTTCAACGGGGAAGAGTTGCAGCAAGCGTTCGCAGAAAGCATGGATGGTCTGTATTTTAAGGCCGCCCGGTGTTTCCAGCGCCTTGCTAAACAGCCTGCGGGCCAGCGACATTTTCTCCGTCGCCTGAGCAACACCGAGATCATCCAGTGCCGCCAGCAAGACGTCATCTTCCATGGCAATCCAGGCGGCCAAACGGTCAAACAGGCGGCTCGACATTTCTGCCGCTGCTGCCTTGGTAAAAGTCAGGCAGAGGATGGATTGGGGATCAGCGCCTTCCAGCAAAAGCCGGATGACGCGATCAATCAGCACTTGGGTTTTACCCGATCCGGCACTGGCTGCCACCCAAACCGATTGGGCGGGATCGGCGGCGCTACGCTGTTCTTTTGTTGGCTTGGGACGCTTTGCTGGGAGGCTCATGGTTTTTCGCCCGCCAGTTCCCATTCCAATCGGCGGGAGAGGTGATCAAAACGTGCAGGCGCATCCTTCAACATCAGATGATGGCGCGGGATATAAGCGGTCTCGCGGCTCAAATAAGTGGCCAGAAGATTTTGCAGGCTTTCGAAATGTTTTTCGCCAAGCTCGCCCATGGTCTGATTTTTGTTGGGCGTCACGAGATGGGCGGGCTTTGCACCACCTGACACTTCGACATAAAAAGCTTCGGTGACCTCGCCGGGTTCCACGCCTTCGAAAGCCCCCCGCCCCAGCAATGCTGCTTCGAGGGGGAGTTGCGGTGCAAATCCACTGGCCACAGTTTTTGCACTGGGAATGGCGCCTGATTTGTAGTCGAGCAGGCGGAAAGATTCATCACCCTGCTGGTCAATGCGGTCTGCCCGGGCGGTCAGCAGGTGTTCAACGCCCGCCACCATAAAGCGGTGTCTGGCTTTCACTTCGGCCCAGACATGGCGGGCATCCGCCCTGAATTTTTCTTCAATCGGAATCAGCGTCGTGGCCATGCGGACAAAGCGCGGCCACCAGAAAAACCTCACCTCTGCCATGTCCATGTAGGGCTGAAAAACGGTTTTGCCATGGGCCAGCAATCGTTGCAGATCAGCTTCGTCACAGGAGAAATTTTCCAGCGCCCAGGCATGCAAGGCCTGATGGATGAGATCGCCACGCAGGCCTGCATCGATATCCTCATCCGGCGGGTCAACCGGATAGAGGACCAATATCTTATGGGCATGGATATGGTAGGAGTCACGAATGAGATTTTCGACGTCACTGACGCTGAAACGCCGGGGCCTTGCCGCAACCGGTGGCCGAGCTTCCGGTCTTGCATGGGGTTTGAAGGAGCCTGGCTGATCAAGCTTGCTGGCAATTTCCAGATAATCCGTATGCAGATGATTTTCTTTTGGATGACCAAGCACATCGAGAACCGCCCGCAACCGCAATATCCAACGGGAGACCAACAACGGTTGGCCAGCGGCGCGTTTTGACCAAGTGACTACAACTTCGCGATGTCCAAGGGCTTGCACAAAGTCGTGGGCGGTCAAACCGATTTCACGTTCGGGCTGTTGCAAACCAAAGCTTTGTCGCATCGGCCGGTTGAGCCACGGGCCGGATTGGGCAATGGCGGGCCAAGAGCCTTCATTCAACCCTGCGAGAATGACCAGACCAGCTGGCATCAACCGGGCTTCCAGCAAACCGTAGAGCATGAATTGGGTTTCAGGATTTTGCGGGGGCCGCAGGGTTTCCTGCTGGAGGTGATGCAACAATAATGGTGCCGCCTCATCAAAATTCAGGGGAGGTGCCCATGGGCTGGCGGCTTTCAAACCTTCCAGCAATTCTTGCAATCTGAGATTTGCTTCATCAGCCAAAAACCAGTCGGGGGCCAGTCCTTGCAGTGCCATGTCGAGGTGAGCGATATGATACTCCAGCGGTTGGGCGGTGTCTGAATCATGGTCTGCAAACAGCACCGCCAGTTGTGCGGCGAAGGCCTGAAGCTCCTGCCATTCCTCAGGCGTCAGTTTTTTCAAAAGGGGATGGGCATGGGAATTGCCAATCACTTCATGCTGGGCCGCCACCACTTTGCCAGCCAAACCGGCAATGCCCTTTGAGGCAGGCTTGCCCCGGAAACAGGCCATTTCCAAATGGCGGGCTAGACCGAGAAATGTTTCTCGCTCGTAGCCCATGGTGCAGAGCGGATGGTGCAATAGGGCGATGAGCGTTGTTGACGTGAAATTTTCAGCCAACGCCCTGACCAGCAAAACCAGCAGGGCTCCCGCGCCGACATGACTCAACGCTTCACCACTGGAATCATCAATGATCATGTTCCATTGGGCAAGTTCGGCCTTGATCCGTTGACCCAATGCACGGTCGGGTGTGATGACAGCGGCAGGCCCTGTGCCTGCCACAGCATGATGGCGCAGGCGAAGGGCAATCACCTTGGCTTCCTCTTGGCGATCATGGGCCTCGATCAGGGAAAGGTTTTGCAACATGTCGGCAACCGGCACTGGTTTTTCGGCAATGACATTTCGCCAGGTATCGGCAACGGCTGAGGGTCGAAGGGCCGCACTCAGCAACCATTGGCGGGCATCGGCCTTTTGCCCCAAGGGCTCGACGTGTTGTCGGTCCACCCCCCACTGTTGCAGCATCAGGGCCATGGCATATTGCGGGTGTTCGGGTGTCACGGCCTGCCAGGCTGCTGCATCCAGATGAGTGTCAAGCCCCGGCAGAATCACAGCACCCTGGGGATGCGAGGCAATGGCTTTCAGCAAGTCACGGGTGGCGGGGTTGGTGCCGGTTGAACCTGCCGCCACAATCGGGCCGCGGTGAAGGCCGCCGGCAATGCGGGTGGCTTCAAGCCGGATCATCCGGTTGCGCCGCGCCGCTGGCCCCATCAGGCCCGCTTCGTGCAGGCGGGCGGGAAGCACCGTTGATATCACGCCAAGCAGGCTCAGAATGGCCGTGCGATGGCCCGCCAGATCCAGTTCATAGACGGTTTGCAACTTGTCAAATCCGGTTTCCTCGGTTTCCGTCTGGGTCAGCAATTCCTGCAGGCTGAGCGTGAGGTTGAAACACTGGACAGGTGACGCCAGAATGTCCTGGGAAAGACCATACTGAGGATTGGCACCTGCCCAGGCTTTGACCGCCGCTAACAAAAGATGCAACTGACCGGCTTTTGAAATGGCATTGGGAACACCGTCTTCAGGCAGGCTGTCGTCGATCAGGTCTTCGTCGATATCACCAATCGGCTTGATCCGCGGCATCACCAGTGCGGGTTGCCCCGCAATTTCAAACAAGCGTTTTTCCAGGGTGCGGGCGGAACGCCGCGTCGGCACAAGGATTGTCCAGGCTGACAAGGGGGGCTGCGGTTCATCGGTGGCAAGCGGAAAACCTTGCAGGAGTGCCGTGGCCAATACGTCCAGAAAGTCGTTGCCGGGAGCGATGGAATACAGGCGCAATTTTAGCAACTTTCTATAGGCGGTTGAGGAAAGCCTCTGCATCGGCAATGGCTGGCACAGTGCCAACGTGCAACCAATGTCCGTCATGGGCAAGCCCAAAAAGCCTGCCCCTGGCAATGGCCCGGTCCCACAACACATTCATCGAATAAGCCTCTTGCGGCGCATCGGCAAACAGCCGGGGATGCACGAGATAGCCACCGATATAGGCCAAAGCCTTGCCCTCTGGTTGATGCTTGCGGCGGATCAGGCGGCCTTCGGAATCAACCACAAAATCGCCATGGCCGTCATAGCCTGTGGTTTGCAGGGGGTCGCAGAGCAGCAGCAGGCAATCCATGGTGCTGTCGTTCCAGCCCTGGCGCAAGCGCTGCAAGGCGGAAATTGGTCCATCGAGCCAAAAACTGTCGCTGTTCAAAACGAAGAACGGATCATTTCCCAGTTTCGGCAGGGCCCGTGAAATGCCGCCCCCCGTATCCAGAATGGCATCGCGCTCATCCGAAGTGATGACCGTTGGTTCAGTGATGCCCGCACAATACGCATCGATCTGGTCGGCCAGATAATGCGCGTTGACGACGGCTGTTTTCACATGTGCTTCACGCAAGCGGTCAAAAGCATAGCCAATCAGCGGCTTTCCTGCCACCGGCACCAAGGGCTTTGGCAGGGTGTCGGTCAAGGGCCGCATGCGGCTGCCAAAACCTGCGGCAAGGATCATGGCATGATCACCCACGCTCATGCCGCAAGCGCCTCTGGCAAATATTTGTGATACCATCGTTTCAATTCTGCAAGGGCCGGGTGTTCGAGATTCTGGACGAGATAACGCGAAACCCTTGGCATGTGTTTGAGATAGGCGGGCTTGCCATCGCGCTTGTTCAATCTGGCAAAGATGCCGAGGATTTTGGTGGCGCGTTGGGCCCCCAGAACCGCATAGGCGGTGGCGAAATCGGTTTCGGAAAATTGCCCCTGTTGGTGGCGGGTATTCACGTAAATCCGGTAAACATGATCAGCCAGCTGCGGATCGATATCAACCCGCGCATCCTGGAGCATCGAAACCAGATCATAGGCGGGGTGGCCCATGACGGCGTCTTGCGTGTCGATGAGGCCGACCCGTTGCAAGCCACTGCGTTCTGGCACCCACAACAGGTTTGGCGAATGATAATCGCGCATCACCCATTGGGGCTTGTTGGTCAATGACAGGGGCAGGATTTTGCGCCAGACTGCTTCAAAATCTTCGTTGAGACCAGACGCAGGTGTCACACCCCTGGCAAAGGGAACATACCAGGAGGGCATCAGGTCAACTTCGATGAGTTGGGCCTCTTCATCGTAGGGTCTGACGTGATGCAGGTAACCGGGCGCGGCTTCGACGGAAGACGGCCAGGATTTTCCCACCATGTCAGCCAGCAGCAGGCCCGCGGTTTCCATGGGTTCTTGCATGGCGTCGCCTGCCAGCAGCATCTTGCCAAAGACCTTGTCGCCCAGCGGTTCGATCAGAGCGAGGCCTTGTTGCAGGTCAGCTGACAAGATGTCGGGAGCACTATAGCCATTGGCAATCAAGTGGCGGTTGATGGCCACAACAGCCGTGATGCTTTCAGCCAAATGGGCGATCTGGCTATAGGGCTTGCCATGCCGGACCACCGGACCATCGGGCCGTTGTGGCATGTCCATCAAGATGACGCGTTTGTCGTCATGCACAAAAGTTTCATAGCGCCGCGAGGAAGCATCGCCTTCAAAAAACAGGCGTGAGCCGACATCAAATGCCGGAGCCTTGAGAAAATCCGCAATTGCACCGTTGCGGGCCAGCGCCACGCGCCATGACCCCGTTGCTTCAAGCATGATTTCCCGGCTCTCCCCCGAACCGGCGAGGGCGACATGCAGGGTGTTTTCGCTCAAGGGGCGTTGCAGCCGGTCGGCCCATTCAATCAGGCCGCAATGGCTTTGCAAGAGCTGTTCCATGCCAAGGTCGTCAATCTCGACAACGGATTTCAAACGGTAGAGATCAGCGTGGAAAACCGGCAGCCTCGTTTCGTCATAGGTCTGGATCAGCGAAAAACTCGGGCTTGGCACATCGGTTTCAAAACCCTGTTTCATCAGTGCACGGATAAATGCCCGGGCAAACGTGGATTTGCCACTGCCCAGATCACCACTAAGGGCAATCAGTGCACCGGGTCTGGCCCAGAGACTTAACACCCGCGCAAGGTTTTCTGTCTCAGCGGCGGTTTCGACAGTGGCATTGAACTTGGTCATGTCTGGAAAATGTTCTGGCGATGGCGCATGGGCAGGGCTTCAGGCGGCCGACTGGGGCAAACTTGCAAAGCGGCTGGCGGCTGGTCCGGCTTCCGGCAGGTTGCAAATAACAGTTGTTCCGACATTCAGTTTTGAGGAAATTGCAACCGTGCCGCCATGCAGTTCGGTGAAGCTTTTGACAATTGCCAAACCAAGGCCCGGCCCGCGATGACCGCCCGGCATGGATTTGGCCTGGAAGCGTTCAAAGACTTTTGGCAAGAGTTCCGGCTCAATGCCGCGCCCCTGATCAGCCACCCAGATCTGGATTTTGTCGCCGTAGATATTGTCGATCAACCGGCGCGCACCGATCCTGATCAGCATGCCGGGCTTCGAGAAACCGATGGCATTGGACAGCAAATGGCTCAAGACTTGTTCAAGCCGTTGCCCGTCGGCCAGCATGTCTGTGATATCTGCGGCCACTTCAATGTTGAGTGTGAGATTGCGGCGCTCGAGGGCAGGCAGGATTTTTCCGGCTACGGTTTCCAGCAACGTCGCCACATCGACCGGGTCGAGCTTCAGCTCCATGGCACCGGCATCGATAGCCGACAGATCGATGATGGCGTCGATAATTGCTGAAAGATCATCAGAGGACTGCCGGATGCTCAGTACATAGTCCTTTTGCCTGGGTTGCAGGGGCCCCATCAGTCCCAGGTCAAGGGCTTCGGCAAAACCCGAAATGCTGGTGAGGGGGGTTCGAACCTCATGGGAGACATGGGCGAGGAAGGCCGATTTCAGTTTGTCGGTGGCTTCAAGTGCCTCGGTGCGTTCCAGCAGGGCCTTTTCGGCGCGGGCTGCATCTGAAATGTCGATGAAGGTGACGAGGGCATTGCCGTCGGGAAGCGGGACTGCCCGATAAGCCAGCACCATGCCATCATGGTTGACTTGGCCTTCGATCTTCCGTCTGCCACCTTCAAGACCGGTGAGACCATAACGCAAGTCGCCCCAGGCTGCGCGGGCTTCGGCGGCATAGCGCTTGTCTTGCGAAAGCTGGTCGACATGCAGACTGGTCGAATCGGGCTCGGCAGGCAATTTCCACAGGCGCTGAAAGGCTGGATTGTAAAGCTTCAGGCGGCCGTCTGAACCAAACAGGGCAACCGACTCTTCAAGATTATCGAGGGTTTCGCGCTGCACATCAAACAGTTCGTTGTATTTGCTTTCGAGCTGGTATTCCTTGGTCAGGTTTTCGTAGAGATAGGTGACACCACCAAACGGATGCTGTTCGCACACCACATGCAATGAGCGGCCATCGGGCAGATACCAATAGCTTTCGCGCACTTCGAGCGTTGTGTAGGAGGCCAATTGTTTGGATCGCCATTCGCGGAAATTTGCCTGTTCGGGCAAGGCTCTGGCAGCCCGGAGACGATCAAGGATCTCGCCATCGGTTGGTTGGCTGCGTAACCAATTCTCATCCAGTGACCAAAGTTTCACATAGGCTTCGTTAAAGAAACGCAGATGCTGGTCGGGGCCGAAAATCGCAATGGCTGTATCCAGCTTGTCGAGGGTAGAGGCGTGGGCCTTGATGTGGCGCTCCAGCTCTTTTTCGTTTTCCTCAAGGGGCGTTACATCAACCGCGATACCGCAGGTGCCACCATCAATCGGTCGTTCAAACACATTGAAGGCCCGCATGTTGCCTTTCATCACGGCATGGCCGCGCCCAGTCAAACCCGTCGTCGGATCAGCCTTGCTGTGGTCGATGTCGGTTGCTTTGAGCAGCAGATTGTCGGCTTTCAACACGCTTTGCATATCAATGCCATCGAGGGCGGCAACATAGGCCTGATTGATCCAGCTGAGCTGACCTTCGTCAGACTTGATCCAGATCGGAAAGGGTGCGGAGTCGAGTATGGCAGACAGGCGTTGCACCTGTTTGGCAAGCTTGCTGGCATCGTAGGACATCTCGGTCAATTGCCGCCGGTCACCCGCCAGGGGGCGCAGCCGCAATGTGGCATGGGCACCTGCCGTGCGGCCATCAGCTTCCAGCAATTCACCTTGCTGGGTCTTGATGCCAATGTTGAAAGGTTTGCCGGTGGATTTCAAGATTTCAAGGTGGCTCTGCAAATCTGAACAGGCATCGGCCTCAAGCCAGCGGGCAAAATCCATGATGGCTTCTGGTGACTCCGGTACCTGGGCCTGGCCATGCAAACTGCCGGTCACACGATCCGGATTTTTGCTGCCACTGCGCCAGGCAAGCAGGATTTGACTTTCACTGAACAGGGCGGTTTCGACCTCGTTCAAATCCAGTTCCAATTGTCCCATGCGCTTTCGCGCTTCCAGCAGGGCTTTGCGGGTTTTGGTCAGATTAATGACAGCCAAGGCAAAGCCGGTCAGCAGGGCACCGCCTGCCCCAATGCCAAACAGACTTGGATTGTCGGCAATGCCTGTAAATTGCGAAATCATCTGGGCGTTCCAGGTGGCTGCCAAGGCCAGCGCAGACACGCCTTCCAAGGCAGGAACCATATCCAGCCCTGCAAGATCATGCAAACCCATGACATGCCCTCAACATCAAATACAATTCAGCCCACCCCGGCTCTTGCTTGCCCTGGTTTATTCCAACGGCAATAGTCCCCTGCGAATCACGCAGTAGCTATAGATAACAGATGAAAAACAATAAAGGATGGGATGGTTTTCAGCGATTTTGGAAACCTCCGGGAGCAGATTGTCGGTGGACTCACGCCATGGTTCATGCCGGGTGGTCCTGACATCCTGCCAGCTCGCGCCGCACCTTCACGCCGGACCCGATATCGGCTAGCCTGACAGGGTGTTTGCCAACACCCTGGAGCATGCGATGAAAAGTCGATGGAATTTTCTGGTTTTAATTGTCGCACTGGCTGGGCTTTGCCTCGGCGCGCCAAAGACCTTCAGTGAAGAAGTTCGAACCATCGATTTACCTGTGCTTTTGACCATGGTGGCAAATAGCGGAACGAGCAATCAGGACACGCTGCAAAACGGACTTTACGCCATCTCGCTGACGGCTCCTCCGAAAAATCCGGGCGGCAAGACTGGCAAACTGGCGTTGAAAAAGGAATTTTCTGCAGCCACACTGGAAGCCTTGGTGGCTGAACATCCGGAACTCAAGGCGCTGGCGGTCAGCAACCAAGCCTGCCGGGTTGACTACTTGGAGCGCTGCCTGAACATCACCTCTGCCTTCAAGGAAAAATTCATTGCCGGCTTTGCCAAGGCAGGCCTCAACATGAACAACCATGAGGGCCGCTACAGCCACCTCAATGTCATCCCGCTGGCGGGCTACAATTGGTATTCGCGCAGTCCTGAATTCGGTGATGGCAAGATCAGCATGGTTGCCGCCCTGGTGCAGGAAGAAAGCCTGGAGGTGGGAGCCTACAATATTTCAATCGACGCCAAAAAACTGGACATCAATGCCGGCAGTCCCGATTCCACAGTGCAAATCACGGGCGTGGATATTGCCCAGGGGGATTTCCTGATTTCCTTTGATGCCAGTGAGCGCTGCACGGCAGGCAAGCGCGAGTTTGGCTTTCTCGTCCGGGTTGCCTTGGGCTCTGGCGCACCAACAGTCAAATGGGTGAGCCCCAAAAACACGTCGGATTCAACTTTCGTTGTCCGGGGCGATACCATTTACACGGTGAACGGCGGCAGTTGCGTTGATGACTTTCTCTATACCCTCGATTTCAAGACCGGCAAGGTTTTGTCACGCCTGAAATTGCCGTCAGGGGCTGACTTCATTGTGGCCGATAGCGAACGCTTGTTGCTGGGGCTTTATGAGGGTGCGGTGACTTATCGACTGCCGTGAGTTGAGCGAAGGCCTACTCCAGATCAGCGATGACAAGTTTTCCCATCTGCATCATGGCGGCAAAGGCCTTGGCCTTTTGTTCGGGCGTTCCCGTGGTTGTGAGTTCAATCAGCCTGCGCGGTGTGACCTGCCACGAGAAACCCCAGCGGTCTTTCAACCAGCCACACATGGAATGTGAACCGCCTTCCGCAAGGTGGTCCCACAGGAAATCCACTTCCTTCTGGTCATCGCACATCACACAGATGGAGGTGGCCTCCGTTGGCTTGAACATGGGGCCTGCGTTCAACCCTGTGAACGCGGCACCTCCAATCGTGAAGCCTACCGTCATCACGTCACCAGCCCTGCCGGGCATGCTGTCGGGATAGTGGTCGATGCTGGTGATCTTGCCATCCTCGAACGCTTTTACATAGTGCCGGGCCGCAGTTTCTGCCGCACCTTCGTACCACAGCATCATCGAGACCTTCGGGATGTGAACAACATTTGCCATCGTGGCCCCCTATTTCGTCAGACTGACAAGTGCGAACATCGCGCCTTGCGGGTCCATGCCGTTGATGATCCATTGGCCGCCGGGTACTTGATGCGGCCCCATGATGATCTTGCCGCCCCCAGCAGTGACGCGGGCTGCGGCAGCACCGATGCCGTTGACGTTGAAATAATACATCCAGCAGGGCATTGGCATGCTGGGGTGTTTTTTCATCATGCCGCCTGCATCCTTGCCGCCGACCTGGAACAGTTGGTAGATGCCCATGGGGCCCATATCCATGGTGGTGCCTTTGGTCCAACCGAAGAGTGCCGCATAAAAATCGAAAGCCGTGTTGAGATCGCCGGCATGAAGCTCATGCCAGCCGACGGTGCCTTGGGTTCCAGTCGGATGGTCATTCCTCTCGCTCTGCATCAGGGGTTGCATCACATTGAGCGTTGCTCCCGTCGGATCGGCAATAATGGCCATGCGCAGAATGCCGGGAATGTCCCACGGACCTCTAAAGATGGTGCCGCCGAGAGATGTGACTTGCGCGCAAGCGGCATCAACATCAGGTGTGAAAACATAACCTGCCCAAAATGGTGGCATGTCTTTGGCCTCGGCAGGGGTTGCCATGATGCCGCCAATGTCCTTGCCGTTGATTCCGGCGAGGTGATAGTCCGGTGGTTGGACTGAAAATGTCCAGCCGAGGACTGTGGCATAGAAAGCCTTTGCATCTTCCACATTGGTTGTCATCAAATCGTGCCAGATGAACGGGTTTTGCATAATTTCCTCCTATTGTTTCTGCATCGCTGCGGCACCTTCAACGAAGGCGGAGAGCTGGTTCATTGAATCTTGCCAGCCGAGATAGCAGCCATCCAGCGGGATGATTTCGGGGATGTTTTCTTGAGTGATGTCGACGTCCGTTCCACAAGTCACGGCCCTAAGTTTTACAGTGACCGTCATCACGCCGGGCAGGTTTGGATCATCAAACACGTCAGTGTAGCGCAAGAACTCATTTGGCTTCATTTCCAGATATTCGCCACCAAAGGAATGGGGCGGATAGGCCGAGGCAAAACCTGCGAAACTCATGCGGAACGTGCCGCCAACTTTCGCATCGATGTGATGCACCTTGCAGGTGAAGCCCGCCGGTGGCAACCATTTGGCCAACGCATCGGCGTCCAGAAACGCCTTGTAGACCAATTCCGGCGACGCCTTGATGACGCGGTGCATTTTAACAGTGTTTGCCATTTTATCCTCCTAGACTTTCGGCATCTGGCTCATGTCCATGTGGAAGGCTTCCCAGCGGTGGCCATCGGGATCGGCGATGGTGCGGGTGTACATGAAACCGAGGTCTGATATCGGTCGCACTTCCTTGCCGCCTGCGCCAAGTGCTGCGCTTGCTTTCACATCCACCTCTGTGCGGTTCGCACATTCGAGTGCCACCATCAAGCCGGTTTGCGCGTGGGCATCGGGAATCGGGTTTTCGCTGAAGCCCTTGAACTTCTCATGGGTCAGCAGCATCACATAGTTGGCGTCACTGATCACCATGCAGGCCGCTGTGTCGTCGCTGAATTGCAGATTCTGGGTGAAGCCCATGGCCGTGTAGAAGGCGATAGATTTTTTGAGGTCCGTTACCGGCAAGTTCACATAAACCTTGGACATGGTTTTCTCCTTGGTATTTGATTTTATCAAAGCGCGTTTAGAACAGACCTGCAAGGCCCGCCGCCAGCAACCCGTAACGGGCGGTTTTGCCAAGGCCGACCAGAAACAGAAACAGCCAGAGATTTTCCTTCATCACACCGGCAACGACGGTGAGGGCATCGCCGATGACGGGTATCCAGGCCAGCAGCAAAGTCCAGCGGCCATAGCGCTGATAAAGCCCTTCCGCTTGCGCCAAGCGATGGGACGATGCCGGAAACCAGCGGTGGTTGCGGAAGCGGTTGATGTTCACGCCGAGAAACCAGTTGACGACGGCCCCCAAGGTGTTGCCGAGAGAAGCCACAGCGATGAGCAGCGGCCAAGACCTGTCACCCGTCAACAGAAGCGCCGTGAGCACGGCTTCGGATTGCAGGGGCAGGATGGTCGCTGAGGCAAAGGCGACGGCAAAGAGGGTGAGGTAAACCACACCAACCTGCTGCCCGGTGCCAGTGGATTGCACAAGCATAAAATTGCATTATGCTTTTGCCATGCATACACAATCCCATATCATCATCGGTGCAGCCCTTTTCGGGCGAGGGATACCAAAGCGGGCGTGGATTGCGGCGGCGGCCGGGTTTCTGCCTGACGTTCCAATGTTGCTGATTGTGCTGGGTTTGAAGCTGGCAGGCTTTCCCGCCAGCCAAATCTTTGATGAACTCTACTGGCAGAACTGGTGGCAGATCACCAATGGCCTTGGCCATAATTTCTGGTTGTGGGGTGGATTGGCTGGGCTTGCGCTGGTGATGCGCGAACGCCTTGCCAATACGGCAGCGTCAATCGACCGCTGGTCTTTGGTCCTGGTTTTTGCGGCATCGGGGCTGCTGCATGCGATGATTGATTTCCTCTGCCACCGGGAAGATGCCCATATGAGCCTGTGGCCGGTGACGCGGTGGAAATTCATATCGCCTGTATCCTATTACGATTCCCGCCACTACGGCACGGCATTTACGCTTTTTGAGGCGGCGCTGGGCTTGTGCCTTGGTGTTGTATTGTTTCGCCAGTTCCGGAACATTTGGGTGCGCATGGCGTTGGTCATTGCCATGACCCTCTATGTTATTGTGCCCGCTTATTTCATCCTGATAATGCATTGATTGCGACGGAATTTGGCCCTGATCGCGTCTTAGGCTAGAAGGGCTCATGAACCAACACAGCCATCCCTCGACCAAAGACATCGAAGAAGCGCTTGGCCTGTCGCCCGCCAAACGGAAAAGCCGCCTGCGCCGCCGTCTGCTATGGCTCGCTTTGGTCGTGGCATTGGTTGCAGGGCTCAGCTGGTATTTTCTGTCCTATCGGCAAGCCTCAGGCGCGACCGCTGTTACCTACGAAACCACGTCAGCTGAAACAACCGATTTGATCATCACCGTTTCAGCCACGGGCACCATCCAGCCCTTGACGCAAGTCGACATCGGCAGTGAAATGTCTGGTGTGGTGCGCGAAGTGCTGGTGGATGAAAATGACAGTGTAAAGCGGGGCCAGGTTCTGGCCATACTCGATCCGGTTCGCATGACCGCCGAGCGTGATCGCAATGCCGCACAATTGCTGGGTGCCGAAGCCAAACTCCGGGACGCCATCATAACACGTGACGAACGCCAACAGCAGCGCAACCGGCTTGCGACCTTGCGGGCGCGCGGAGTTTCTTCCACCCAGGAAATGGAGGCCGCAGAAGCTGGCTTTGCCAGAGCCAACGCCATGTTGTCCGTGGCTGAGGCCGACGCCTTGGCCACCAAGGCTTCGCTGACCATCATTGAGTCTGACCTCTCGAAAATGCAAATTGTCTCGCCCATCGATGGGGTGATCCTGACGCGGGCGGTTGAACCGGGACAGACTGTTGCAGCATCTCTGCAGGCACCCATCTTGTTCAAGATCGCCCAGGATTTGCGCCGCATCCAGTTGGAGGCGTCGGTGGATGAAGCGGATATCGGTGCGGTAAAATTGGGGCAAGATGCGAGCTTCACGGTTGATGCCTACCGCGCCCAGAAATTTCCAGCCAAGATCGGTCGCCTGTCCTATGCACCTGAAACCATTGACGGGGTTGTGACATACAAGGCCCTTCTTTCGGCTGATAATGATGATCTATCCCTGCGCCCCGGCATGACAGCCACGGCGCGTATTGTGACTGAATCCTATGCGGGTACCTTAACCGTTGCCAATGAAGCCCTGCGCTTTCAGCCGCCCGCTGAGAAAACCTCCGGCAGTTTCTCCATCTCGGACCTGTTCATGCCGCGCTTTCCGCGCAATCCACGGGGCAAGCGGGAGATTTCCGCCGATGGCATGCGTAGTATTTATGTTTTGGAAAACGGTGCGCCGAAGGAATTCAAGATCAAGATCGGTGCCAGCGATGGCAAGCTCACACAAGTTTTGAGTGGTGATTTGAAAGTGGGGGATGCGGTGATCATTGCACAGAAATCTGGTGCGCTGAAGTCAAGACCGTGACCACAGCAGCGCCCCTCCAAAGCCTCATCAGTTTTCGCAACATACGGAAAATCTATGGCGAAGGCGCAGCACGTGTTGCGGCACTGGCGGGTGTTGATCTTGATATCATGTCTGGCGAATTCGTGGCGATCATGGGGGCATCGGGCTCCGGCAAATCCACCGCCATGAATATTTTGGGCTGCCTTGACCGACCAACAACCGGCGACTTTCACTTTCAGGGCGTCGATATCACGGCGCTCAACAATAATGCCCGGGCCCTTCTCCGGCGGAATTATCTGGGCTTTGTGTTTCAGGGTTTCAACCTGCTGGCCCGCACCACGGCCATCGAGAATGTTGAACTGCCGCTGATCTATCGCGGCATGGCAAGGGCCGAACGCCATGCAATTGCGGCAGAGGCCATGAGAGCTGTGGGACTGGAAGGTCGTGAGACCCATACGCCATCTGAACTGTCTGGCGGACAGCAGCAGCGCGTGGCCATAGCGCGAGCCATTGTCAGCAATCCCATAGTGCTGCTCGCTGATGAACCCACGGGCAATCTCGATTCCGAACGCAGCCACGATATCATGAAACTTCTGAAACAACTGAACATCGACAAGGGCCTGACCATCCTGATGGTCACTCATGAAGCCGACATGGCAGCTTATGCAACACGACAAATTCAATTCGCCGATGGCCGCATCATCGAAGACCGGGCGAGGGCTGCCTGATGCTGTGGGAATCGGTCAAGCTTGCGCTGCGCACTGTCCGGCGCAATGTGCTGCGCTCCATCCTCACGTTGCTTGGCATTGTCATTGGTGTGGGGGCGGTCATCGCCCTTGTGACACTCGGGCAAGGGGCCACCGACAAGGTGACGGCTGATCTGGCAAAGCTCGGCAGCAACATGTTGATTGCAAGACCGGGATCCCAACAACAAGGTCCACCCGGTGGCAATGACGCCCGGGGGTTTACGGCCCGTGATGCGGAAGCGCTGCAAACCGGTTTGCGCGGGGTGCGCGGCGTTTCACCTTCCGCCAACAAGCAGTCCAAGGTGGTGTTTGGTTCCAACGCGCTTGATGTCAGCATCACCGGTGCCGAACCAGTTTACTTCACCGTGCAGGATTGGACCTTCACCGCCGGGTCATCATTCAGCGAAAGCGATACGCGGGCAGGCAGCAATGTCTGCGTGATCGGCGAAACTGTGCGGCGCGATGTGTTTGCAGGCGTCGATCCGATTGGCCAGGTCTTGCGGGTTGGCACCATGCCTTGTGTGGTGACAGGTGTGTTGGGAGCCAAGGGGCAATCAGCATTTGGCAGTGACCAGGATGCCACGGTGGTCATGCCGTTGCGAAGCTTTCACCGCCGCATCGCCGGAAATACGCGCATCGCCAGTATTGCAGTATCAACCATTGCGGCAGAAGACATGGCATCCGTTCAGGCCTCGATACAGGAAATCCTGCGCGAAACCCGAAGGGTACGGGAGGGCAATGAGGACGATTTTACAGTGCGCGACATGACCCAGATTGCCGCCACCATGTCTTCCACCACATCAATCATGACAGGTCTGTTGAGTGCCGTTGCCGCCGTCAGTTTGCTGGTAGGTGGCATTGGCATCATGAACATCATGCTGGTGAGTGTGGCTGAACGGACACGGGAGATTGGCATCCGCTTGGCCATTGGTGCGCTGGCCTCACAAGTGTTGACGCAGTTTCTGGTGGAAGCGGTTGTGCTCTGCCTGCTGGGCGGATTGATTGGCATTGCCTTGGGCCTAGGCCTTGCAGCCTTGGGTGCCGGTTTTCTGCAAGTGCCATTCAACGTCAGTCCATCGGTCGTGCTGATGGCCTTCAGTTTCTCCGGCGCCATCGGATTGATCTTCGGCTTCTTTCCCGCCCGCCGCGCCGCCGGACTTGATCCGATTGAGGCGCTACGGCGGGAGTAGTCTTGACGCCCACCTCCGG
>JANOVS010000078.1:0-4503 GCA_031417515.1 Hyphomicrobiales bacterium | reverse complement strand
GGCACTTCGCCATCAACCTCGTCCGCTCAACCGCAGACAAACAATCCATTAAACTGCGCAGAAAACACGCAGGATGGGACACAGACTATCTCGCTTCAATCCTTGGAGAACTCAGCCGTTAACTTGGATTCTTTGCCCTGGGCGTCATGCGGTCCCAATGCGCGATCGCCGACACAATCCGTTGCGACAATCGTCAGGAAGTTCGAGCTCATGGCATCAACAACGCTGGCGCGAACACAGCCGCTTGTCGTGGCACCTGCGACAACAAGTGTGTCGATACCTTTTGAGATCAACACGCTGCTGAGGTCAGTCCCGAAGAATGCCGAGGCCTGGGTTTTTCTGACAACCAGCTCACTTTCATGTGGATCCAATTCCTCGACCACCTGACTGGAGTGGACCGCTTCCGTCAACTCCCGCAGCCTTGGCACCTTTCGACACCAAATTCCAGCATCCGAGCCATTATCGGCATAGACGATACGGGTGAAGATCACAGGACGTTTCTGCGCGCGGAAAAAATCCAGGAGCGGCACCGTGGCCCGCACCGCATCCGCAATATTTCCGCCACCAAAAATCTCTGGATCAACAAAACCATTGACGAAATCGACGACAAGCAGAGCCGTCTTCTGGCCGAAACCAATTTTTTGTCCAAAGGTTTGTTTTGCGTAAATGCTGTCTTTGCTCATGATATCTGTTCGCTCACGAAGATGAATTTTCCTGCAAGCCCTTGGGCACTTCCCTTAAAGTAAACCTTGACATCCGATGCTTACCGGAAAAGATGGTACATAAGTGAGGGAAACAAGTCATGGCCGAAATTCTGCTTGAAAATGTATCCAAGAAATTTGGAGTGGTTTCCGTCATCGAGAATGTGACCCTGTCCGTGCGGGATGGTGAGTTCATTGTTTTTTTGGGCCCCTCCGGCTCCGGCAAGACCACATTGCTTCGCATGATTGCCGGGCTCGAAACCATTGATGAAGGAACTCTCACCATTGGCGGCACACGCTGTGAGAAGCTTCCCCCCGGACAACGCAACGTCGCCATGGTATTCCAGAATTACGCGCTCTATCCGCACATGACGGTTGAGCAAAACATGGCCTTTGGCCTCGAGAACATTGGCTTGCCCTCCACCCAGATTAACAGCCGCGTGCAGGAGGCTGCCCGCATCCTTGAAATTGCACACCTTCTGTCACGCAAACCCTCGCAATTGTCCGGTGGCCAGCGCCAGCGCGTCGCCATTGGCCGCGCCATCGTCAAGGAGCCCAAGGCCTTCCTGTTTGACGAACCCCTGTCGAACCTCGATGCCGCACTTCGCGTGCGCACCCGCGTTGAATTGGCAGAGCTTCACCAGCGCATGAAATCTACCATGGTCTATGTCACCCACGATCAAACCGAAGCGATGACATTGGCGGATCGCATTGTCGTGCTGAATGATCGCAGAATCGAACAGATCGGCACACCGATGGAAGTCTACTCAAAACCAGCCTCACGCTTCGTTGCGGGCTTCGTCGGTTCGCCTGGCATGAATTTTATCAGAGTGAAGGTCACAGGCAGCGGCAAATCCGCAAATATCTCAACTGATGACGGCACCAAATTGCCAAGGCCCGCCACCACACTTGTCTCTGGCAGTTACGAACTCGGCATCCGCCCCGAAGCCTTGCGCGTGACAGCAAAGGGCGGTGACGCAAAAGGCCAGGTCAAAGTCGTCGAACGCCTCGGCGACCGTACCTTGATCTACGCCCGCATGGCCGACGGCAGCCTGCTAACGGCGCAGGATGAAGGCAATTCGGCAGTGCTACCCAATCAAACCGTAAATCTCGCCTTTGACATGGCACAGATCCATTTCTTTGATACCGCGGGCAAGGCCTATCACGCGGGCTGACTAGCCCTTGATCCCCGCCGACAATGTGATCGCCTGTGTCACCCTGCGTTGGAACAACAAGTACACCACCGCCACCGGTAATCCTGCCAGAATCGCCGCTGACAATTGCCGTGCATAGTAAACGCCAAAATTGTCATTCACCTGCGTGATGCCAACGGACACCGTCATCATCTCTGAATGCGTCACCGCCAAAAACGGCCACAAGAACGCGTTCCACGTCCAAATGAAAACCACGATGGAAAGGGCCGTGGTGATGCCCCAGTTCATTGGCATGAACACCTTGAACAGGATGCGCAGCTCCGACGCATTGTCCATCACGGCAGCCTCGCGGAAATCCTTTGGCACATTGTCGAAGAACTGTTTGTAGACGATGATGATGACGGGATGGATCAATTGCGGTAAAATCATTCCGGCCCAGGTGTTGAGCAGACCAAACCCGGCCATCAGTTCAAAATGATTGATGATCAACGTTTGCGTGGGCACCATGAAGCTGGCCAAAATCAGCCACCACAGCAATTTTCGTCCCGGAAAATTCAGTTGCGAAATCACATAGCCGCAGAGCATGGATGAGATAATCGTGATAATCGTTACGCCAAGTGCAACAACCACGGAATTCAAATACCACCTGCCAATTTGTGTCTTGAACAGCGTGTTGGTGTAGTGTTCGAAGGTCAGGTTTTGCGGCCACAACTCTACGAAAGGCCGCACAACTTCGTCCTCAGGTTTCAGTGAGGTGATGATGCCCCAATAAATCGGGAAGGCCCATAAAAGCGCGAACACCACCGTCAACACCGTGGCGATGCCGCCAAACAAATTCAAACGTTGCAGCCCTGCCGTGTTCATTTCCGCTCTTTCCCGCCCACCATGCGCAGCATCTGAAATTGAAACACGGAAATGATAATGACGATCATGAACAGCGTGACAGCAATGGCCGCAGCCCGACCGCCCTGGTTGTTCACAAAGGCGCGCGTGTAAATATATTGCACCATGACCATCGTATCATTGGGTCTGCCACCAGTTGAGAAGAGATAAACTTGGTCGAATATTTTTAATTGCAGGATTAATTGTATCGTCAGCACCAGTGCTGTAACAGGCCACAACAGCGGCCAGGTGATTTTGCGAAACGTACGCCACGGGCCGGAATTGTCGAGCGATGCCGCTTCGTAAATTTCTGGTGGAATGGCGCGAATGCCAGCCAGAAACAGCAGAAACGAAAACCCTGCTGTCCACCATATCGTGACCACGGCTGCTGCAGGCAGAAACCACGTCACGGTTTTGAAAACCGGCGAACGCTCAAGCCCGAAAAATTCCAGCACATGCATGCCCACGCCAAACTGGAAATTCAAAATCCAGTCCCACAGAAAATAAACAACGGCCACGGGCAAAATATAGGGGAGAAAAAACAATGCCAGAACCGCGGATTGCAGCCAGCCTGACAGGCGGCTCACGCCGAGCGCCACCAAGAGCGCCACAAATGTTCCGGGAATAACCGAGAGCAGCACAAAATATCCGGTATTCCAAAGCGACAAAACAAACAAACGATCCTTCGGCAGCCTGACGTAATTATCCACGCCCACCCATTTGCCATCGCCAATCAGCGGCGCATCGGTGAAGGATGTGATAAACATTTGCAGCGTCGGATAAACAAAGATCACCCCGTAAACCGCAATGAACGGCAGCAACAGCAGCAGGGCAATCAGGGCTTCAGAGCGAATGTTACGGAGCATGATTCAAAAGCAATTCGGGCTGCCTGCCAAGGAGTCGCCAGGCAGCCCGAACATTGCCACAAACTTACATGTTGTCGAGATCGGCTTTGATCTTCTCAACTGCAGTTGCGGGGTCCATTTCGCCATTCAGCGTTGGCACGAAGTGCGTTGACATCACATCAAACACCGGTCCCGCCACACCAAACACCGTGGATTTCGGATCAAAGATCATGTTGGCCGTCAACGGCGAATAGGTCGCATTCGGCTCCATCTTTTTATACTCGTCCATGGCCGAGATCGGGCCATAAGCCGGAATGTGACCAGCCGTTGCCCAGAACAACGAGTTCTTGTTCATCCAGCTCATCACTTCCAAAGTGGCTTTGCGTTTTTCAGCAGACGTCTCTTTGCCCTTGTTGGCAGGCATGGCGAAAGTGTGACTATCAGCATAGGTTGAAGGGTGGGCAAATATCACAGGCAGTTCAATGGCACCCCATTCGAACAGTTTGCCATTGGCCTTGAGATCCGTCATCGTCGGCACTTCCCAAACACCATTGATCATCATGGCAGCGGAGCCTGAAGTGAAAAGGGCGACTGCTGCCGGATAATCCGTGTACGGAGATTGCAGTCCGCTCTTGGTCCAATCCGACAAAACAGCCAGGGAATTTTCAAGTTTCTTGGCATTGTCACCTTCAAGGAACTTGCCATCCTGCATGATCACGCCATCTTGTTGACCCATCAATGAATAGATGGTGCGGAACATGAAGTTGCCGTCTGCCGTCACCCCGGCAATGCCCCATTTGGCACCAGCGTCCTTGGTCTTTTGCATGGCGGCCTTGAAGTTTTCAGCACCATTGAGACCTTTGGGCTTGCCGTTCTCATCCAGCAATCCGGCTTTGCCGAGAATGTCCTTGTTGTAATAAA
>JANOVS010000077.1:0-21388 GCA_031417515.1 Hyphomicrobiales bacterium | reverse complement strand
CTTGATCTGGCCGATCCGCCGCAGATGCGCGCTGGCTTTGCGACGAACCAGTTCTGGGTCAGCAAACTTAAACCGGACGAATTGTGGTCTGCGGGCCTCTATCCCAATCTTTCCACCAAAGACGAAGGCCTGCCGCAATTTGTCGCTGATGGTGAAGCCATTGCCGATGAAGACATCGTGGTATGGTATACCATGGGCTTTCGCCACCTGACACGGCCAGAGGACTTTCCAATTCTGCCAACTTTTTGGCATGAGATGACCATCCGCCCCGCCTTTTTCTTTGACAGAGACCCGTCAATGACCTTCAATCCCGGCATTCAACGTCCCAAACAATAAGCCCCCTCAACAAGGTGACTCCAATGAAACTTTATGGCGCAGTACTTTCACCCTTTGTCCGCATGTGCCTCGTCACGGCCCATGAACTTGGCCTCAAAGATAAGCTGACCCATGTGCCAGCTTCTGTTTCACCTATCGCCATAAATCCTGATTTGGCAAAACTTTCCCCCATCGGAAAAATTCCGGTTTTGGAAACCGACCATTCCCATGCCATCTATGACAGCCGCGTCATCATGGAATATCTGGCCCATGTCGGTGGCAGCCGCAGTTTCATTCCCGACGATGGCGTAAAACGGTTTCGCGTGCTGACACTTCTGGCCCTTGCCCAAGGCATTGCCGAAGCCGCCGTTGCCTTGCGCTATGAACAAGCCCAACGCCCTGAAAACGCCCGCTGGCCGGACTTCATGGAACGCCAAAAAGCCCGCATCAATGATGGTTTGAACGAAATCGAAAACCACTGGCTTGATGCACTTGAAGCTGTGTCGGCAGGAAGTGTCGCCATTGCCTGTGCCATTGGCTACATCGACCTTCGCCACGCAGATCTGAACTGGCGCAAAACCAGACCGCACGCCGCACTTCACCTTGATGCATTTGCCAATCGACCGAGCATGCAGGCTTGGCCTGTTGCATGACAGAACAAGTTGCAAAGGTTGTAGTTGGTGGAGCAGGCCCGGCCGGATTGGTGAGTTCAATATTGCTGGCAGAAGCCGGCATTGACGTCGTTTGCCTTGCACCCGCTTCAGTTGAAGACCCGCGCACCGTCGCCCTGATGCAGCCCGCCCTGAACCTGCTGCGCAACATCGGGGTTTGGACCACCGGCTTGCAAGAACAGTCAGCCCCGCTCGACCGTCTGCACATCATCGATGACACAGGCAACATGGTAACCGCGCCGGATCTTCGATTTGCCGCACGGGAAATGAACCTCGAAAGTTTTGGCTGGAATGTACCCTTGTCGGTTTTGCTCCCCCAACTCCGCGAAAAGGCAAATCATTCCGGCGTGCGTTTCTTTCCCGACAAGGCAACGTCTGCCACTTGCGGAGATTCTTCCATAACCATCAGCCTCGAATTTGGCGATGTCATCTCAGCCGAAGTTGTCATTGCAGCAGACGGCTCAAACTCCATCCTGCGTCGATCGGCCGGAATTGAAGTTGAACACTGGTCATTCGACCAGGAAGCTTTGGTCACACAATTCAACCACTCCGGCCCCCACGAAAACATATCGACTGAATGGCACAAACACGGCGGCCCCTTCACAACTGTTCCCCTGCCTGGTCGGCGTTCAAGCCTGGTCTGGATGGATAAACCAGCAGCCATTCAGCGTCTCATGCAATTGCCACTCACGGCTTTGGCCAGCGAAATACAACTCAACAATCACGGCAGCCTCGGGCTGATCAACGACGTCCTGCCCCCCCGCAGCTTCAGCATGCAAGGGGCCAAGGCCACAAGATTTGCAGGCGCCCGCACATTGCTCGTCGGTGAAGCAGCCCATGTCTTTCCGCCGATTGGGGCACAAGGGCTCAATATGTCAATGCGCGATGCAGCAATTGCCGTTGAGTTGATAGTGGAAGCAATGGATGCAGGTAGCGCGGACGTCATGACTGCCTATGACCGCATGCGTCGCGGAGATGTCGGCCCACGCAGCTTGGCCATCAACCTGATGAACCAGTCTCTGCTTGCCGATTTGATGCCGCTCCATCTCTTGCGCAGTGCAGGATTGACTGCCGTGGCCAATTTGCCGTTTCTGCGCCGGTTTGTGATGCAGCAGGGCCTAGCCTCCGACGGCAACCTGCCATTTGCCATGCGCTGAAAATGGCTATTGCCTTTGCATCAATCCAGAGGCAATCCTAGGGCATGAACAAGTCAATCGCCCCGCCCACAGCCAAATTTGGCATCGGTCAAATCGTCAAGCATCGTCTGTTTGAATTTCGCGGCGTTATTTTTGACGTCGATCCGACATTCAACAATACCGAGGAATGGTACAATTCCATTCCCGCCGAAGTGCGCCCCAGCAAAGACCAACCCTATTATCACCTGCTCGCCGAAAACGAGGAGACCGAATATGTGGCCTATGTGTCAGAGCAAAACCTGCTGATCGATGACACAGCAAGCCCGGTTCGCCACCCCCAGGTGCGGGAATATTTTGAAGGCTATGACCAAGGCAAGAAAAGCTACAAGCCAAGGGGTGGCAGGGCGCATTGAAGTTTCATGTCAACGGCCATTTGAATTGACCGCACGTCCCCACCTCCGGCCTTTTTTAGCGCGCCATAGCCTTCGGCGAAGGCGGGCGGCCACCTCCTTCCCGATGGAGAATCGGGTTGGAGGGCACTTGTTGGTTACCGCTCTCCAATTTCACCCTCCAACCCGCCCCTTCGGCGGGGAGGAGGTGCCCGAAGGGCGGAGGTGGGGACACGCGGGAATCTTCTGAACTTGTTCAGTCAAATGCAGGAAGTTGATTCAATTGGCCGTTGCCCCTCACTCCACCGTCACACTCTTCGCCAGATTGCGCGGTTGATCAACATCCGTGCCAATAATAACCGCTGCATGATAAGCCAACAGCTGCACCGGAATGGCATAGATAAACGGACTGATAAAGGCATGGGCCACGGGCACACGAATGTGCCGGAAGGTTTTTTGCGCGTTGTCCTTGTGTGAAAGATCGTCGGTGATCAACACAATCTTTCCGCCCCGCGCTGCCACTTCTTCCATGTTGGAAATGGTTTTTTCATAAAGCTCGTCGCGCGGCGCAATCACGATAACCGGTACATTTTCATCGACCAGCGCAATCGGGCCATGTTTCAATTCACCTGCGGCATAGCCTTCAGCATGGATGTATGAAATTTCTTTCAGCTTCAAGGCACCTTCAAGAGCGAGGGGATAATTGATGCCGCGCCCCAGAAACAACACATCACGCGCCTTGGAAATTTCCTTGGCCACATCGGCAATGTTCTTTTCTTCCTTGAGAATTTCTGACATGTGCCGGGGCGCTGCAATCAACGCCCCCACCAATTCCATTTCCATTTCAGGCGTCAGGGTTCCACGAATTTTTCCAGCCAACAGGGCAAAGCTCGCAAGCACGGCCAATTGACAGGTGAAAGCCTTGGTTGAGGCCACACAAATCTCAGGCCCGGCATAGGTGCGCAACACCATTTCAGATTCACGCGCAATGGTGGATTCCGGCACGTTGACCACAGCAACCGTGTGCTGGCTTTGGGATTTGGAATAACGAAGCGCCGCCAAAGTATCCGCTGTCTCGCCCGATTGCGAAATCACAATGGCCAAACCATTCTTGGTCATCGGTGCTTCGCGGTAACGAAACTCCGACGCCACATCGACATCAACCGGAAGCCGTGCCACTTTTTCAAACCAGTATTTCGCCGCCAGTCCCACATAAGCCGACGTGCCACAAGCCGTAATGGTGATGCGGTCAAGCTTGGCGAAATCAAACGGCATTTTTTCAGGTACGCGAACCGTACGCGTTGAAAAATCGATGTATTCGGCAAGCGTGTGACCAACAACTTCAGGCTGCTCGGCAATTTCCTTGGCCATGAAATGGCGATGGTTGCCCTTGTCCACCATCATCGAAGAGGCTTGGCTGAAACTCATCGGCCGTTTGATCGGCTTGTTGTCGGCACCATAAATCTGGAATGAATTGCGCGTCAGCACCACCCAATCACCATCTTCCAGATAAGTCACCCTGTTAGTGAAGGGCGAAAGCGCAATGGCATCCGACCCCAGAAACATCTGCCCCTCACCATGGCCAATGGCCAGCGGCGGACCATTGCGGGCACCGATCATCAAATCATTTTCGCTCTGGAACATGATGGCCAGCGCAAAGGCCCCCCGCAATTGGCCCAATACATTTTTAACAGCGTCAACCGGGGCAACCCCCTTCTCGCGCTCTTGGGCCAGCAGATGGGCCACTACTTCGGTGTCGGTTTGTGTGAGGAACTTGACGCCTTTGGCTTCAAGTTCAACCTTGTGCTCATGGAAATTTTCGATGATGCCATTGTGAACGATAACTACATCGCCGGAGATATGCGGGTGGGCATTGGTTTCATTCGGCACACCATGGGTGGCCCAGCGCGTATGGCCAATGCCGCTATGGCCATTGAGCGGCGACACCTTCAACAGGTCTTCAAGATTGCGCAATTTGCCAGGGGCACGGCGGCGCTTGATGGCACCGTTTTCAATTGTGGCAACACCCGACGAATCATAGCCGCGATACTCAAGGCGGCGCAACGCTTCAACAATTGAAAGCGCCACGGGCTCATTACCCAAAATACCAACGATGCCACACATCTGAGAATCTCCTTGAACGAATACCTGTAAGATTATGACTTCTTGGCTTTTTTAGCCAGTTTCATGGCCCGGTATCGCTTCGCCCAACCGTCTTTCACAACTTGCGGCGCACGCGTGATAGCCAAACTGTCTGCCGCCACATCAGCAGTGATTACACTACCCGCCGCAATATTGGCACCCGCCCCAATCGTCACAGGCGCAACCAGTGCTGTATTGGAACCGACAAACACATTTTCACCAATCCGCGTCAGATGTTTTTCATAGCCATCATAATTGCAGGTGATGGTGCCAGCCCCGATATTCGACCCTGCCCCAATTTCTGCATCACCAATATAAGTCAGATGATTGGCTTTGGCACCCTTTCCAAGCGTGGCCTTTTTGATCTCAACATAATTGCCGACATGGGCGTTTTCGCCAATGTCTGCACCGGGACGCAATCTCGCGAAGGGACCGATGCGGGCACCTCTTGCCACCACGGCCCCTTCAATGTGACTCGATGCGAGAATTTCCACATCGTCGCCGATCATGACCCCAGGTCCAAAAAATACATTGGGCTCAATGATCACGTCCCGGCCAATCTTTGTATCGGCGGAAAAATACACGGTATCCGGTGCCAGCAGGGTTGCACCTTCAAGCATCGCCTTCAAGCGCAAGCGCTTCTGAAATTCAGTTTCAATGCCAGCCAATTGCACTCGGTCATTCACACCCGCCACATCGGCCTCAGCACACGTGGCAAGCGCACAAGAATGACCAGCCGCCACCATGTGCTCAACAACATCCGTCAGATAAAGTTCGCCTTGCGCATTGGCAGGCGTCAACTTGTGCAAAGTCTGCCACAGCTTCGAAGAAGCCACTGCAATGATACCAGAATTGCACAGTGTAACGGCCCGTTCGGCAAGGCTTGCATCCTTGTGTTCACGAATGGCTTTGACCTTGCCATTGTCAATCAACAGTCGGCCATATCCAGTAGGATCGGCGGCCTCAAAACCCAGCACTGCCATATCGGGCGCTATTGTTTTAGCCAGCAAATCCTTGAGCGCATCTGGCTGGATCAAGGGCACATCACCATAGAGAACCAGCACCGTGCCGGAAAATCCAGACAGTGCCTGCTCCGCCATCATCACCGCGTGGCCAGTGCCCTTGCGTTCTGCCTGCTCGGCAAAACGGCAATTCGGAATGATTTTTGAGGCTGCGGCCTTTACAGAATCATGCCCTGGACCATGCACCACAACCAGCTCGGTGGGATTGAGCGCCTTTGATGCATGCAAAACATGGCCCAGCAAACTCCGCCCCGCAACTTTATGCAAAACCTTGGGCAAAGCCGATTTCATGCGCGTACCCATGCCCGCCGCCAGCACAACAATCGCCAAATCCGCCATAAATACCCCGTCAACTTCCCAAAAATGGCCCGCACCAAAGGACTCAGATAGAACGCAAGCCTGACTTGACCCTTAACTACGGCATTTTTGGGCAAAACTGGTTAAGGAATCGTAGGCCAAGTTTTGGTCCAGAAAAGCTTGACCCCCCGGCCTCTCGCCCCTATGAGACAAAAACCGGACCAATCCGGTGGTAGGGCCCATAGCTCAGCGGTAGAGCATCTGACTTTTAATCAGAGGGTCGTGGGTTCGAATCCCGCTGGGCTCACCAATTTTTTCAGGCTGATTCAGGCAGCGCCTTCGCCACCAGATTCGCCCAGAAGGCGACGCCTTTTTCCAATAATTCATCATTAAAATCATAACCGGAATCATGCAGGCTTTTGCTGGGGCCGTTGCCGATGCCGAAGAAGCAGCCGGGGACTTCCTGCAGCATGAAGGCGAAGTCTTCGGAAAACATGATGGGGCCGCGCAGATCGATATCACGCGGATGCTGTCCGGCTTCAATGGCCGCCTCGCGCACGAGTGCAGTTGCCGCCGCATCATTGATGCCGATGGGATAAACCACGCAGTCCCCGTAGTCGATGGCGGCTGTGCAGCCAAAGCTTGCGACCTGGCCCTGAATGATTTCGGAAATACGTTTCAGCAGCAAGTCACGCGACGCCGCACTGGTGGTGCGCAATCCACATTTCAGCGAAACCATTTCAGGTATGGCCGTTGCCAGCGTGCCGCCGTGAATTGATCCCACAGTCAACACGGCTGGATCAAGCGCGTCGTTATTGCGGGAAATCGCGGTTTGCAGGGCCATGACCAGTGACGATGCCGCGACGATGGGATCAGCTGCGAGATGTGGCAAAGCACCGTGCCCGGCAACGCCGCGCACTTCGATGTTGATGATATCAACAGCTGCCGTGATGGCCCCTGCCCGCACGATCACCTGGCCCACGGCAAGACCTGGAATATTGTGCAGACCGAAAATCTGGTCCACCGGGAAGCACTTGAACAGGCCTTCGTCGATCATCCGCTTGGCCCCCGAAATGTCTTCTTCGGCGGGCTGAAAGATCAAATGAATAGTGCCATCAAAGGCGCTGGTTTCAGCGAGAAATCGTGCAAGGCCGAGCAGCATGGTGGTGTGGCCATCATGGCCACAGGCATGCATTTTGTCTGCGGTGCGTGAGGCATGCGGCAAGCCTGTGGTTTCCTGGATTGGCAAAGCATCCATATCAGCGCGAATGCCAATGGCGCGATTGCCCTTCCCCGCTTGCAAGGTTCCAACAACACCAGTGCCTGCCAGACCCGTTGTCACTTCGAATCCCAGTCGCGCCAGTTCCGCAGCAACGATTCCACAAGTCCGGAATTCGGCAAAACACAACTCAGGATGCTGATGCAGATCGCGTCGGATCGCCTTCAAATCCTGCGCCATGTCAGCAATAGACCTGATGTTCACCGTCGCACCGGAATGTAGGATTCAAAATAGGCAAACAACCGCGTGATGAAGAATGTGAGAATGAGATAGATTGCTGCGAGGAACAGTAGTGGCTCATAGGTAAGATAAGTGTCTTGCCTGATTTTCGAGGTGACACTCATCACATCCATGACTGGCACCGTGAAAATCAGCGGCGTTGACTTCAATTGGCTAATGATATCACCTGCCAGTGTGGGCAAGACTTTAAGTACTGCGCTGGGCAGCCAGACCCGGCGCAACACTTTGCGGTGGTTCATGCCAAAGGCGCGGGCCGCTTCCAGTTCACCTTTCGATACAGATAAAAAAGCCCCGCGCATGATTTCAGCTTCATAGCCCGCAAAACTCAAAGTGAACGCCAACAAAACATACCAATAGGCATCCAGCCGGATCAGCCACATGTAGTTTTCCCGCATGTCTGGGATCAGCGGAAACAACGAACCGATGCCGTAATACAACAACCAGATTTGGGTGAGCAGCGGTGTGCCGCGAATGTAGCTGCAAAAACCGCCCGCGACGGTTTTGGAAAACCTGCTGCCGTTGACTTGTGCAAGACCGATGGGAATGGCCAGCAGAAAACCCACGATTACCGAAATGACCAAAATTTGCAGCGTGATGCCCAAGCCATACATCAGGTTGGGCAAATATTTTGGCAGCCATTCCCAGCGCATCACATCACCTCACGCCAAATCAGGCTGGCCCCGGCGCAAGTTGCGCTCAAGACGGCCAAACAGTTTGATGGAAGTGATGGAAATGGTAAGATAGAGCGCCTGCATGATCAGATAGAGCAACAGGTATTGTTTGCTGACACCTGCGGCCTGACGCGTGGCCAAAGCCAATTCGGTAAATCCGACAACCGAAATCAACGCGGAATCCTTGGTGATATTGAGCCAAAGATTGGCAAGACCCGGCACGGCGTTGGGCATCATCGCAGGCATGATGATGCGGCGAAACGCACCCATCCGGCTCATGCCAAAAGCCTTGGCTGCTTCAACCTGTCCCGTTGGAACCGCTTGAATGGCAGCGCGCAGAACTTCGGTGGAATAAGCACCTTGCACAAATCCCAAAACCAGAACCGCCGCCACCAGACCATTCACATTGATCGGCTCATACCCCAGTGTCACCAGCAAGCCATTGAAACTGTCGGTGCCTGCATAAAACAACAGCAGGATCAAAATCAGTTCCGGCACGGCTCGGAACACTGTTGTGTAAAAATTCAGAAAGCCCCGCAGCAATGGACCACCTGACAGCTTGCCGACGGCCCCCAACAATCCCAGCGCAAAACCGAAGGCATAGCCGAACACTGAAATTTGCAACGTGCGCAAGGCACCCCATAACAACTCATCGCCATAGCCCTTGGGGCCAAGCGACAAAAGTTCCCACGTGAATGCTACAGCGTACATGTTGAAAAATGCCGATCGGAAAACCGAGCCGAACGGCAACAATTGCCGTTCGGCTCCTGTCCAATTACTTCATGCCGGGAAACACGACCTTGCCATCGAGTTTCCAGGTGGTGGTGATTTGTTGCAGGATGCCCTTGTCGCCCAAGGCCTTGATGCCGGCATTTACCTTGGCCAGCAGTGCGTCATCTTCCTTGCGAATGCCAAATCCAACGCCTGGTCCAAGCACATCAATGTCAATCGGAACCGCACCCTTTTGCTCACAGCACGCACCTTGATCCGAGGTCATGAAAGCATCAAGCGCCACACCATCGGCCATCACATAATCAAGACGACCTGAAGCCAGATCGTTGTTGGCTTCATCTTGCGTAGCATAGGTTTTCACGACGGCACCCTTGGGTGCATAATACTTGTCGATATAGGCAGCATGGGTTGTCGACACCTGCACGCCAACATTTTTGCCCGAAAGATGTTCTGGCGAAAAATCCTTGTCATCACTTTTCGGGCCAATGATCACGGCAGCCGAATTGTAATACATGCTGGAAAAATTGATGGTCTTGGCCCGCTCTGGCGTGATCGACATCGACGACATGATGGCGTCGAATTTCTTGGCTTGCAGGGCCGGAATAATGCCATCCCATGCCTCTTCTTCAATGGCGCATTTTTCACCGATTTCCGCACACAGCGCATTCATGAAATCAACTTCCCAGCCAACCCAGACGCCTGAAGCATCTTTAGATGTGAACGGTGCATATGGTTCTGCGGCCACGCCCATTTTCAAATCAGCAAAGGCTGGTGTCATGCCGAGCAAAGTAAATGCCACCGCAGTCATCAGTCGTTTTTTAAAAGTCATAGTGTTTCTCCCTGTTTTGACTTTTGTTTCACCCCCGGCAAATTCCAACAGATCAATGGATGCCAGATATGAACTGTTTGCAGCGCGCACTTTTTGGCGCGCCGAATACCTGTTGAGGCGGACCTTCTTCCTCAATCGTCCCTTTGTGCAGGTAGATGACATGGCTGGAAACATCCCGCGCAAACTTCATCTCATGTGTAACCAGAATCATGGTGCGCCCTTCCGCAGCCAGATCGCGGATAACCTTGAGCACTTCACCCACCAACTCAGGATCAAGCGCTGACGTCGGTTCATCAAACAACATGACCTTCGGATCCATGGCAAGCGCCCGGGCAATCGCCGCCCGTTGCTGTTGGCCACCACTCAAGAACGCCGGATATTGATCCCGCTTTTCATAAAGCCCCACCTTGTGAAGCAAGGACTCTGCATTGGAAATGGCTTCAGCCTTGGGCACTTTCAAAACATGCACCGGTGCTTCTATGACATTTTGCATCACTGTCAGATGTTGCCAAAGGTTAAAACTCTGGAAAACCATGCCAAGCTGCGTGCGCACCCGTTCCAATTGTCGGCTATTGGCGGGATGAAGATTGCCGTCTTTGCCCGGTTTAAGCGTAATTTCTTCGCCACCGACAATGATGCGGCCCTTGGTCGGCAGTTCCAGAAAATTTATGCAGCGCAGGAATGTGCTTTTGCCTGAACCCGACGCGCCAATCATCGACACCACATCGCCCTCACAGGCCGTCAGGGATACACCCTTCAAGACTTCAAGGGGGCCAAATGCCTTGTGAAGGTCATCAACTTCGACGGCCTTGATACGCTCGACAGCCAGATCAACCGATTTGGCATTTTTTGATTGGGCCAATTTACCCTCACCCCGTTTGGCGGGACTCTAGCAGGAGTTTTGCGGGATAAGCAATCGCTTTGCGTCAGGGTTGTTGTCAGAAGGTGAATTTCCGTGGCTTTACGGGTCGCGAAATTTGTTGCAGTCTATGCCATGGCCTTGGCGCACAAGAGGACAAAAAAATTCTGTGCCCACAACTGAATGACACGACGGTCAGGTGTTCAGGGAGAATGCAAAATGAAAAACGGTTTGAAGATTTCAACCTCGCTGCTGGCAGCAACGGCAATGTTTACGGCATCGGTTGCCCCGGCTTTCGCCGATATGTTGACTGCCTTGGGCCCCGGCGAAGGCCAGGTCGATATTTTGGCGTGGCCCGGATACATTGAAAATGGCTCGACCGACAAAAACTATGATTGGGTAACTGCCTTCGAAGCGGCCACAAAATGCAAGGTCAATATCAAGACCGCCGGTACCTCAGACGAAATGGTTGCATTGATGAATGAAGGCGGGTTCGATTTGGTCACGGCATCCGGAGATGCCAGCTTGCGGATGATCGCCGGAAAGCGCGTGCAACCCGTCAACATCGATCTGGTCCCGTCCTACAAGAAAATTGACGAGCGCCTGCAAAATGCACCATGGCACACTGTCAAGGGTGTTCACTATGGCGTGCCCTATCAGTGGGGTGCCAACGTTCTTGCCTATAATGCCAAGGTATTTCCTGAAGCTCCAAAAAGCTGGTCAGTGGTATTTGAAGAGCAGACGCTGCCTGATGGAAAATCCATCAAGGGCCGCGTTCAAGCCTTTGATGGTCCGATCTATATTGCCGATGCTGCGCTTTATCTGATGAAGAAAAATCCGGCGCTTGGCATTAAGGATCCCTATGAGCTGAACGAAGAACAATACAAGGCCGCCCTGGATTTGCTGCGCGGCCAGCGCGCCCTTGTCAGCCGCTATTGGCATGATGCCATGTTGCAAATTGATGACTTCAAGAACGAAGGTATTGCGGCATCATCATCTTGGCCTTTCCAGGTCAACCTGTTGCAAGCCGACAAGGCAGCCATGGAAAAAACCCCGGTTGCCTCAACCATTCCTGAAGAAGGTGCCACGGGTTGGGCAGATACCACAATGCTCCATTCCGAAGCAGCCCACCCCAACTGCTCCTATATGTGGATGGAACATTCCATTTCCGCCAAAGTGCAGGGCGATGTGTCGGCGTGGTTTGGTTCTGTTCCGTCAAACACTGAAGCCTGCAAAGGCAATGGACTTTTGACCGACACGGGATGCGAGACCAACGGTTTGGGTAACTTTGACAAGATCCATTTTTGGCGCACTCCCATTGCCAAGTGCGCAAGCCAAGCCGCTGGTTGTGTGCCCTACTACCGCTGGGTCAGCGACATGATTGCCGTTTTGGGCGGTCGCTAATCCTTTAACAAATTGCCATCCCCGGGGAGCGGGGATGGCAATTTTCATACGGTGGATAAATGACAGTTTCCGGCTCCAACGCCGTCAGCTTTAAGGGCGTGGCACGGCACTTTGGCACTGTGCGCGCAGTTGACAATGTAAATCTCGATATTGCCGAAGGTGAGTTTTTTGCAATGCTGGGCCCTTCAGGCTCTGGCAAAACCACGTGCTTGCGACTGATCGCTGGCTTTGAGCAGCCGACTGCTGGCGAAATCAGCATCTTCGGTTTTGAAGCCCAAGGTGTTCCGCCCTATCGGCGCAGTGTCAACACTGTGTTTCAAGACTATGCGCTGTTCCCGCACATGAGTGTGTTGGACAATGTCGCCTATGGCCTGATGGTGAAGGGCGTGGCCCGCAATGCCAGATACAAAAAGGCCAACGAAACACTCGACCTTGTGGCCCTTGGCAGCTATGGCGCACGCAAGCCCGGTCAATTGTCGGGCGGTCAACGCCAACGTGTTGCCCTGGCCCGCGCACTCGTCAATGAACCACGCGTTCTGTTGCTGGATGAACCCCTGGGTGCCCTTGACCTTAAATTGCGCGAGCAAATGCAGGTTGAGTTGAAAACCCTGCAACGCCAACTCGGCATAACCTTTGTTTTCGTCACCCATGATCAAGGTGAAGCCCTGTCGATGGCCGACCGCGTGGCCATTTTCAACCATGGCCAGATCGTGCAAGTGGGTACGCCTGAAGAAGTTTATAATCGGCCCCGCAACCGTTTCGTTGCGGATTTTGTCGGCTCGTCGAATGTGCTCTCTCCGGCCTTTTGCAAATCCCTTGGCCTGCAAGAAAAATGGGCCAGTTTGCGACCCGAAAATATGTTGATTTCGGCTGTCACCGTCACAGGCTCAAAATCACGGCAATCAATTACCGGGCGTGTCATGTCCGTCCACTATCAAGGTGCCGCGACACGTCTTCATGTTGAAACACCAGAAGGCACCGCCCTGACCGCAGTTACGGCAAAAAATACCTTTGCCGCCGGCGACACCGTCAAGCTCTCGTGGCCCGACAACGCCTTGCACTATCTGGATGATGCACCGTGAATATTTTTGCAGTGGTATTTTAAAATGACTCTCGCTGTCCGACTGAACTTGCACCGACATCCCCTCCCGCTTGTGGGGCGGGTTAGGGTGGGGGTCGCTCAGGCCTCAGTTTTTAGAAAAGAATACTTTCCATGACCCAAGCGTCGGAGCGACCCCCACCCCGACCCACCCCACAAGGGGGCTGGGGAGAAGGCCTTGCCGCTTACGAAACAGCAAGCGAGAAACGCAACTTCGGCGGCAAGCTATCTGATTGGCTGATCAACAACCCCGGTTCTTTCCTCACCTTGTTGTTCATCCCGCCAACATTATGGCTCGGCCTCATCTATATCGGCTCTTTACTGCTGTTTCTTGGTCATGCCTTTTTCTCCATCGACGAGTTTGCCGGCACCATCATCTACGAGCCAACCTGGAGCACCATTGTCCAACTCTTCCAACCGGCCAATTTTGATATCATCCTGCGCACCTTGGTGATGGCAACGGCGGTGACAATTGCCTCTGCCATCATCGCTTATCCCTTTGCCTATTTCGCCGCCCGATACGCCAAGGGTAAATGGAAAGCCGTTTTCTATTTGCTTGTCATGCTGCCACTCTGGTCCAGCTATCTGGTCAAGGTCTATTCTTGGAAATTGCTGCTCTCACAGGAAGGCATCATTCCATCAGTTCTGAAATATCTGCATCTCACGCCATTGCTGGAAGCTTTCCTGCAATTGCCGGTCATCGGCGGCAACAGCCTTTCCACCAGCTACTTCGGCACATTTATTGTCTTCGTCTACATCTGGCTGCCCTACATGATTTTGCCAACACAGGCGGCGCTGGAACGTGTTCCACTCAATCTGCTTGAAGCCTCATCTGATCTCGGGGCCTGGCCAAGCCAGACACTTCTGCATGTCACCTGGCCCCTCGCCCTTCCTGGACTGATCGCCGGATCAATCTTCACCTTCTCGCTCACCCTCGGCGACTACATCGTTCCCCAGGTGGTGGGCAGCTCGACACTTTACATCGGTAACGCAGTTTATCTACAACAGGGCACCGCTGGAAACTTGCCACTTGCGGCGGCATTCACATTTGTCCCCATCATCATCATGCTGATCTATCTCAGCATCGCCAAGCGCATGGGAGCATTCAATGCGCTCTGAAACCCCACGCCCGCCCATACTGTTAAGCTTGGCCACCCTCGCAGCCCTGTTGTTCATCCACGTGCCATTGCTGTTGATTATTGTTTATGCCTTCTCAGCAGATGTTTCATTTCAGTTCCCGCCCTCAGGATTCACCACAAACTGGTTCGTGGTAGCTTTTGGACGGGCGGATCTGTGGAAGGCCATAGGACTGTCGTTGCGTGTCGCTTCAATCGCCACCATGATTGCCCTGCTGTTGGGAACCATGGCTGCAGCTGCCCTTTGGAAATCCCGGTTTTTCGGCCGCGACTATATTTCACTGATGTTCGTGCTGCCCATCGCCCTGCCCGGCATCATCACTGGCATCGCCTTGCGCTCGGCCTTCAACCTGATGGATATTCCGTTTTCGATCTGGACCATCATGCTGGGGCACGCCACATTCTGTATTGTCGTGGTTTTCAACAATGCGCTGGCCCGTTTCCGTCGCATCTCCGGCAGCATGATTGAAGCCTCCATGGATCTTGGCGCCGATGGCTTCCAGACTTTCCGCTATGTTGTTTTGCCGCAAATTGCCTCGGCCCTGCTGGCTGGCGGCATGCTGGCCTTTGCCCTGTCATTTGACGAAGTCATTGTCACTGTCTTCACCTCAGGCCTCGAAAACAAAACCCTGCCCATCTGGATCTACGAACAGCTATTCAAGCCCCGCGAAAGACCCATCACCAATGTCGCCGCAGTCATCGTCATGCTTGTCACGATCATCCCCGTGCTTGCCGCTTATTTCCTGACCCGCGACGGCGAGCACACGGCAGGGGCCGGGAAATAAAATTCCTCACCGAGCTCATAATCCGCCACCGATAAGGCATATGCAGAGCAAGCAATATGGCTTTGCGGTTTTCTGGCAATCTGTGCTAGGTGCCGCTCATTCCATGCGCTGACCTGAACAAAACGCTGATAGCAGAACTTGTCCAATGGCCAGCGGTCGCACCTCTTAATCGTTTCAAACCTGAAAAGCAGAAAAAGCCTTGCCCTTTCCCGCAACGTTAGAACCCCTTGCCCGCGCCCTCACCGACCGAAAATATGAAGAACCGACGCCCGTGCAGTTGGCTGTCATGGAAGAAAAAGCTGATGGACGCGATCTCGTCGTCTCGGCCCAAACCGGATCAGGCAAAACCGTGGCCTATGGTCTGGCCATTGCCAAAACTTTGCTGGGCGACACTCTGCGCTTTCCCAACGAAGCAAGCCCCGTTGCCCTGATCGTCGCCCCCACCCGCGAGCTTGCCATGCAAGTCGAGCGTGAACTGGAATGGCTCTATGCCAACACCCATGCGCGCATCCTGTCATGCGTTGGCGGCATGGACCCGAAGCGTGAACGTCGACGTCTTGAAACAGGTGCACATATCATTGTCGGTACACCGGGCCGACTGCGCGACCATCTTGAACGCGGCGTGCTTGATATCAAGGGCATCAAAGCCGTCGTCCTCGATGAAGCCGACGAGATGCTTGATCTGGGTTTCCGCGAAGATTTGGAATTCATTCTCGAAGCCACGCCAGCCGAACGCCGCACCTTGCTGTTTTCGGCAACCATGCCGAAATCCATTGCGGCACTGGCCAAGAATTATCAAAAAAACTCCCTGCGCATTGAAACCCTGGGCAGCACCCGCGCCCATGCCGACATTGAATACCGGGCCATGCGAGTTGCCCCCAATGAAATCGAACATGCCGTGGTCAATGTGCTGCGCTTTGTCGATTCCACCAGCGCTATCGTGTTTTGCAACACCCGCGAACATGTGAAGCATTTGCATGCCACGCTTTCTGAGCGCGGCTTTGCCGCGGTCAATCTTTCCGGCGAACTCAGCCAGGGCGAACGCAACCATGCCCTGCAAGCCCTGCGCGATGGTCGCGCCCGTGTCTGCGTGGCAACCGACGTTGCGGCTCGCGGCATTGATCTGCCCAATCTCGGCCTCGTCATCCATGCCGATTTGCCCAACGATGCGGAAGTGTTGCAACATCGTAGCGGCCGTACCGGCCGGGCTGGCAAGAAAGGTGTGAGTGTCGTGCTCGTTCCATTGTCACGCCGTCGTAAAGCCGAGCGTCTGTTGCATGAAGCAGGCGTGGCACCCGTGTGGAGTGGCGTGCCGCAAGCCGATGATATCAGAAAGCTCGATCAGCAACGCATGATGCTCGATCCCGTGCTGATGGCGCCCAGTTCAGAAGAAGACATGGACATGGCGAAACTGGTTCTCGCCAGCAAGTCGCCAGAAGAAATCGCCGCGGCATTGGTCCGGCTTTACCGCGCTAGATTGCCTTCTGCCGAAGATGTGTTTGATCCCGGCCCCGGCGACACGGCGAAATTCACCAGCAAAAAATTTGAGCGCGAAACCGGCCCGCGTGAATTCACCTGGTTCAAAATGGATATTGGCCGCGAAACCAATGCCGATCCAAAATGGTTGCTGCCGATGATTTGCCGCCGTGGCAAAGTCACCAAACCCGACATCGGCGCCATCCGCATTTCCGAAAAAGAAACCTGGGTGGAAATCAGCAACGCTGTCGTCGAGCGCTTCATCAAGTCTGCGAAGACTGAAGACGAAGCCGATGTAAAGATTGAACTTATGACCAACGGTCCATCATCAGTCTCTGGTGGCGACCGCGAAAAGCGAGCCTTCAAGCCAAAGGGCGAACGATCAGATTTCAAATCAAAATCTGATTTCAAACCAAAATCTGATTACAAGTCCAAGGGCGAAAAGTCCGATTTCAAACCACGCAAGGAAGCTGGCAACTATGAAGACCGCCAGCCCTATGCAGCCACGGCTGAAAAGCCCAAATTTGAAAAACCCAAGTTCGACAAGCCAAAGAAACGCAGCGAACCCTACAAGGGAAAATCCGACGGCCCCAAGCCCGTCAAGGCCAACCAAACCGAATACGAACGGGCCCTCGCCGACATGATCAAAACCGGCAAAGCCCCACCGAAAAAAGAAAAGCCCGCCTGGAAAAAGCGGGAGCAGTAATAGCTGTCGGCGGAGGTCATACATCGTCCCCACCTCCGTCGCTTCGCGCCACCTCCCCGATGAAGAATCGGGTTGGAGGGCACTTGATGAATACCGATTCCAATTTCACCCTCCAACCCGATTCTTCATCGGGGAGGAGGTGCCCCGAAGGGGCGGAGGTGGGGGACGCGCGGGGAATTTCCCGAACCTGTTCAGCCGAATGCAGAGCGATATCTCAACCGTTCTATAGATATCAACACTTGGGCCTCAAACCTCTTCCCCCTCCCCCTCCGAAATCCGCTCCACGCTCACCACATGTTCGTCCTCTGCCGTATTCAGCACGATGACGCCTTGGGTGTTGCGGCCAGCTTTTCGGATGTCGTGCACGGGGCAGCGGATCAACTGGCCGCCATCGGTGACCAGCATGATTTCGTCGTTTTCATCAATCGGGAATGAAGCCACCAGCGGTCCGTTGCGGTCATTGACCACCATCGCCGTGATGCCTTTGCCGCCCCGGTTGGTGGTGCGGTATTCATAGGCTGACGTACGCTTGCCATAGCCATTGGCTGAAACCGTCAAGATCACCTGTTCCGCCGCACCCAGGGCGGCATAGCGTTCCTGGCTCAACATTTCGACGGTTGCGGCTTCGTCTTCACCCTCGGCCACCTCTGCTGACGGGTCCTCTCCAGCGACGGCCCGCGACATTTTAACAAAAGCCTGCCGCTCCTCAGCTGTTGCTTCCACATCACGCAAGATGGCCATGGAAATCACCTTGTCGCCATCATCAAGCTTGATGCCACGCACCCCCACCGAGTTCCGTCCCTGGAAGATGCGAATATCATTAACGGCAAAGCGGATACATTGGCCTTGCGCCGTTGTCAGCAACACGTTGTCTTTCTCTGTACACAGATCAACACTGACGATATGATCACCCTCCTCCAGCTTCATGGCGATCTTGCCGCCGCGGTTGATCTGTTCGAAGTCTTCAAGATCATTGCGCCGCACTGTGCCGCCATCGGTGGCAAACATCAGGAATGGTTTATCAGCCCCTTCGGAAATTTCCGGCAGCGGCAGAATGGTGGTAATGCGTTCCTTCTGGTCCAGCGGCAAAATGTTGATCATGGCCTTGCCGCGCGATTGCGGCGTGCCAATCGGCAGCCGCCACACCTTCATCCGGTAAACCATGCCCTCCGACGAGAAAAACAAAATCGGCGTATGGGTATTGGCCACAAACATCTTGGTGACGAAATCCTCGTCGCGCATCTGCACGCCAGCCCTGCCCTTGCCGCCGCGACGTTGCGCCCGGTAAGCCGAGAGCGGCACACGTTTGACATAGCCTGTGTGAGAAACCGTGACGACCATATCCTCGCTCTGGATCAGGTCTTCGTCTTCAACCTCGCCTTCGTTCTCAACAATTTCAGAACGACGCGGCGTGGCAAATTCGCTTTTGATGGACGCCAGTTCATCCCGGATGAATTGGCGGATGCGGGTGCGTGAACCCAATATATCCAGATAATCCTTGATCTCAGCCGCCAGCTTTTCAAGCTCCGCTGTTATTTCCTCCAACCCCAATTGCGTGAGGCGTTGCAGGCGCAAATCCAGAATGGCGCGGGCTTGCTCGTCCGACAAGCGATAGCTGCCATCTTCTTTCAGGCGATGCCGGGGATCAGCAATCAACGCGATAAGAGGTTCGAGTTGCCGCGCTGGCCAATCGCGGCCCATCAGGGCTTCACGGGCTTCTGCCGCATCCTTGGAAGCCCGGATCAACCGAATGACTTCATCAATATTGGCAACGGCAATGGCAAGGCCCACCAAAATATGCGCCCGGTCGCGGGCTTTTCGCAACTGGAATTTGGTGCGCCTTGTGATCACTTCCTCGCGAAAAGCGATGAAGTGCTTCAACAGGTCTATCAGATTGAGTTGCTCAGGCCGACCATTCGCCAGCGCAATATTGTTGATGCTGAACGAAGATTGCAGCTGGGAAAATTTCCACAACTGGTTCAACACGATTTCAGGTTCCGCATCGCGTTTCAGTTCGATGACGACGCGCATGCCCTCACGCGAACTTTCGTCACGGATATCCGAGATGCCCTCGATCTTCTTGTCACGCACCATGTCCGCGATGGCTTCAATCATCTTGGATTTGTTGATCTGATAGGGAATCTCAGTGACAATCAGAGCCAATCGATCCTTGCGGATTTCCTCGGTTTCCACCCGCGACCGCATGACAATGGTGCCGCGACCCGTGGCAAAGGCGCTCCGAATGCCCGAGCGTCCCAGAATAATGCCAGCGGTAGGAAAATCCGGTCCGGGAATCAGCGGCAACAGATCTTCCCACTGGATATCCGGATTATCCATCACGGCAATGGTGGCATCAATCACTTCGCCCAGATTATGCGGGGCCATGTTGGTAGCCATGCCCACAGCAATGCCGCCTGAGCCATTGACCAGAAGATTGGGGAACTTCGCCGGAAGAACGGCCGGTTCCTGTTCCGAGCCATCGTAGTTCGGGCGGAAATCAACCGTGTCCTTGTCAATGTCATCCAACATGGAAGACGTAACTTTGGCCATGCGGGATTCGGTATAACGCATGGCAGCAGGCGGATCACCGTCGACGGAACCGAAATTGCCTTGTCCATCAATCAATGGCAATCGGAGCGAGAAATCCTGCGCCATGCGCACCATGGCATCGTAAATCGATTGGTCGCCATGCGGATGGTACTTGCCGATAACATCGCCGACCACACGGGCCGACTTGCGATAGGGCTTGTTCCATTCATAGCCATTCTCGTTCATCGAAAACAGAATGCGCCGATGCACCGGCTTCAAACCATCACGCACATCCGGCAGCGCGCGGCTGACGATCACGCTCATGGCGTAATCGAGATAGCTCCGGCGCATTTCCTCTTCGATTGAAATGGGGCTTACGCCAGATGGATTTACGGGGGTCAATCCGCCTTTGTCGTTGGTTTCGTCGCTCACAAATGGTTCCGCCTAAAACACCAAAAGCGCGTCAAAAACCGACTCGCTTTTCCAATCCGGACAATAGGCGCGCAAGCCCGGAGGAGCAACGGAAAGCGTCTGATTCAGCAGGATTTTTCCGCTGAATCCAACAATACGTGGCCGTCAGATGCGGCGCATGGAAAGGCCGCCGCCCTGATAGGCACCGTTGCTGCCGGAAAGTTTCACGCAGCGCCGTTTGCCGCTATTCCAGCTGTTCCATGCCACACAGAGTTTCTGCCCTTGCACCATCCAAACACCCTTGTCGCGCTTGCCCTTTGCTTCACCTAGAATGACGCCGTTGGCGCGCATGGAAACTGTCATGTTGATAAGGCCCATCACATTGACCGCATAGCGGCCCGGTGCCAGCTTCTTGATTTCCTGCGGCGACAATGCGCCGCCTGCAAGCGCTGGATTGACAAGGGCCAATGTAACAATGGCCGCAGCAACAAACTGTGTGAACTTCATGAATGCCTCTTTCGATTGATGTTACAAACCCGCATCTGCAACGGTTTATGTTGCGCCGCACAAAACCGAAAATCAGGGCGAGATTATGACGCCCACCAATTGCAAATGCCGTTTCTGCACCGCCAACCCCGAATGCCCTCACCTATTCTCCACTAATGTTACGGCGGCAGCACACCATCGGCATTATTCTTGTAGCCATGTCAGCGCTTTTGTGGAGCTTTGGCGGAACCATGGCGCGCTTCATCAGCGTCGACAGCAGCTGGACCGTAATATTTTGGCGATCCTATTTCGCCACGGTTTTTCTGTTGATCTTCATGGTGTTGCGAGATGGTCCTGAGAAAACACTTGAGTTGTTTCGCAATATGGGTTGGCCCGGCTTCAGCGTCGCATCTTGCTTCGCTTTGGCATCAACCTGTTTTGTCGTAGCGCTTTCCTACACAACGGTCGCCAATATCCTGCTGATTCAGGCTGGTGTCCCCCTGCTCGCTGCCTTGCTGGCCTGGCTGTTATTTGGTGAAAAATCCAGCAAGGCCACATGGATCGCTATCGTCGCAGTTGTTGCAGGAATTGGTGTGATGACCTCTGAAACCTTGACGGGCAATATTTCACCCATTGGAGATGGCCTTGCGGTACTGATCGCGTTTTCATTCGCCATCGCAACGGTGCTCACGCGCCGCCACGCCCATGTGCAAATGCTGCCCGCCGTTACCCTTGGCACCAGCATGGCTGCAATTTTTTCAATGTTCATGGTCA
>JANOVS010000076.1:0-17402 GCA_031417515.1 Hyphomicrobiales bacterium | reverse complement strand
GCTGCTTCCTTCAGAAGTTCTTTCATCATGTTGTATCACTCCCATTTCATTGCTTGAATTTTGACAGGATATTCAACGGTAAGATGTTTCAGTCATTTGATTTTGTCTGGTGGTTTTCCTTTCTGATCAACCGAACTCGCGGCGATCTACCTGTAAGATTTTAACCGAACCCGCACTGATGCTCTTGCAGGCAATACGCAACCCGTCGAAAGAAGACTTGCGCATTGGGCGATTGATTTCAAGAGACTTTTTTGGGCTAATGGTGCAGCCATGGGCAATTGTCATTGCAAGACCATGAACATTTATTTTTCAATGAACTTGGCGATGGTCGTGGCTCTTGTCAACTTGGCGTGTTCGACAAGTGAATCAGTCCATTGCGGGCAAGGAGAAGTAGGGTGCATTCAAGTAGCGGTAGTATGACTGCTGAACCAAACCTAAACATCCAACGCGTGGCATGCAGCTTTTGTTGTTCCGCGCAATTGCAATAACGGATTTACGCTGTTGCATTTCTCGAAAGCAATCGGGCAGCGTGGGTGGAACGTGCAACCCGTTGGCGGATTTACAGGCGACGGGAGCTCTCCGTTCAAAATTGTCCGGTCACGCTTTCGCGCAGGATCAGGCGTCGGCGTGGCTGAGAGCAAGGCCTTGGTGTAGGGGTGTTGCGGATTTGTGAAAACTGCATTGCAAGGGCCCTGTTCAACCACGCGGCCCAGGTACATCACGATGACTTCGTCAGCGATGTGCTTCACAACAGAAAGATCGTGGCTGATGAACAGGAATGCCAAATTGAGTTTTTCCTGCAAGTCTGCCAACAAGTTGAGTACTTGTGCCTGAATTGAGATATCCAGCGCCGACACGGGTTCGTCGAGCACTAGCACTTCAGGACCGAGCATCAAGGCCCTTGCAATTGCAATGCGTTGTCGCTGGCCACCTGAAAACATGTGGGGGTAGCGGTTGTAGTGTTCAGGCCGCAGACCAACGCTTTCCATCATGGCGCGGGCTTTTTCATTGCGTTGGCTTTGGCTGAGCGGGGTGTTTACCAGCAAAGGCTCTTCCAAAATTGCACCTATGGTTTGGCGTGGATTTAACGAGCCATAAGGATTTTGGAAAACGATTTGCACCTTGGGGCGAAGTGCACGCAATGTCTGCGCACTTGCACCCACAATATCCTTGTCTGCGATATTGAGCGCCCCGGAAGTGGGTGGCTCAATCATGGTGACAAGGCGGGCAAGTGTTGATTTGCCGCAACCTGACTCGCCCACAACAGCCACGGTTTTGCCGCGCTGCAATTCAAAACTCACGTCATCAACGGCTTTCAAGGTTGAGGGGGCACGGAACAGACCGCGTGATACGCGGTAGTAACGGGTTAAATTTTCTGCTTTCAGCACCTGCGTCATGGGTTCAAGCCCAATGGAAAATGGCACAAGGCACCGGCATTCAATGTGGGTTGTGTTGTCCTGCAAAGATCGGTTGCGTAGGTGCAGCGGGGTGAAAACAGGCAACCTTTTGGTCGGTCAAACTGGCCGGGCACGACACCTTGAATGGATGGCAAGCGCTTTCCGGTTGATCGTTCTGGCAGGGCTGCCAACAAGGCCGCCGTATAGGGATGGCGTGGATTGGCAAATAATCCGTGGACGGATTGTTCTTCAACTTTCTGTCCGGCATATTGCACGCTTACGCGTTCAGCAGTTTCCGCAACCACGCCCATGGAATGGGTGATGAGCACCAGACCCATGCCTTTGTCTCTTTGCAATGATGTGAGCAGGTCCAAAATTTGTGCCTGAATGGTCACGTCAAGTGCAGTCGTCGGTTCGTCGGCAATCAGGAGTTTTGGATTGCAGGCCAAGGCCATGGCAATCATCACGCGCTGGCTCATGCCCCCTGAAAGCTGATGGGGATAAGATGAAAGCCGCGTATCAGGGGCGGGAATCCCCACTTCTTCGAGCAAGGCAATAGCGCGCTTGCGGCGGGCGGCCTTGTCAAGTTGCAGATGGGTTTTCATGGCCTCCATAATTTGGAAACCGACGGTAAAGCATGGATTGAGGCTGGTCATCGGCTCTTGAAAAATCATGGCAATTTCCTTGCCCGTGATTTTTCGTCGGTCATGCGGTGAGATGTTCAGCAAATCGCGATTGTCAAAGGAGACGCGATCTGCCGTCACTGTGGCAGTCCACGGTAAAAGCCCCATGACTGCCAACATGGCCACTGATTTGCCGGACCCTGACTCTCCCACGACCGCCAATACCTCACCAGCATCGACTGCCATTGACACACCATCTACAGCGCGGAAGGCACCATTGGCAGTCTTGAATTCAACCGTCAGGTTTTCAATCTCGAGTAGCGCCATTTCCTCAGCTCCGGCGCAAGCGCGGATCGAGTGCGTCGCGCAGACCATCGCCCATCAGGTTGATCGATAGCACGGTGACCAGAATTGCCAGACCCGGCAAGGCGGTTACCCAGGGATTCGAGGTGATGAGGTCGCGTGCATCTGCCAGCATCGATCCCCATTCAGGAGTTGGCGGCTGTGCCCCGAGCCCGAGAAATCCGAGAGCTGCCGTTTCAAGAATGGCATCGGACACGCCAAGCGCAGCTTGAACGATGAGCGGTGCCAAACAGTTTGGTAGAACAGTTGAAAACATCAGTCGCCATGGCCCAACACCAGAAACTTTCGCCGCCGTCACATAATCTTTGGTGAGTTCATTGATTGCCGAGGCACGCACCAGCCGTACGAAACGCGGCAAATAAACAATCGTGACGGCGACAATTGTATTGGTCATGTTCGGACCAACGACTGCGATTATCAGTATCGCAAGCACCAGCCCTGGAACTGCCAGGATCAAATCCATCATCCGCATGATGATCACATCAACGATGCCGCCCACAAATGCAGCCAGCAGCGCCAAACAGGTGCCAATAAAGCAACAGGCCACCATAATTGAAAGACCGATGAAGAGCGATGTGCGCGCGCCATAAAGAATGCGCGACAGCATATCCCGTCCCAATGGATCAGTGCCCAGCGGATAGGCCCACCTGCCGCCCGCTGCCCAAATCGGTGGAAGTTTGGTGGCGTCCCTGTATTGCTCCAGCGGACCATGAGGTGCCAAAACATTGGCAAAAATAGCACAAAAAACGACCAGTAGAACAATGGTGGCACCCACAACTGCACCTTTGTTTTCACGGAAGGCGAACCAAAAGGCCTTCATCGGCCCGGGCGGCTTAAGGTTCACAGCGTCATTGACCATGGCCGATCCTTGGATTGATGATGGCATAAATCGCATCCATGATAAAATTCAGAACAATGACCAGACAAGCCACCAGCATGATGCCACCTTGCAATGCAGGATAATCACGGCGCGAAATGGACTCGATCAACCACTTGCCTATGCCCGGCCACGAAAAAATATTTTCTGTCAAAACCGCTCCCGCCAACAGGGAACTCAACTGAACAGCAATCATGGTCACCACAGGAATAAGGGCATTGCGCAATGCGTGAAGGCCTACGACCCTGAAGGTGGAAAGTCCTTTGGCACGGGCTGTGCGTACATAGTCCTCCTCAAGTACTTCGAGCATGGCAGAACGTGTCATGCGGGCAATGGCACCAAGCGGTATTGTTCCCAAAACAATTGATGGCAAAATCAAGTGGCGCACAACATCGAGGAAAGCGCCCTTTTGTCCCGACAGCAATGAATCAATCAGGAAAAAACCAGTGACGGGTTGATAGTAGAATTTTATGAGATCAACACGACCTGACACCGGTGTCAGGTGCAGCGTATTGGACATCAGCAAAATCAGCATGAGCCCCCACCAGAACAGCGGCATGGAATAACCCACCAGGGCAATGCCCATCATCGATTGATCATAAACACTACCGCGTTTTGCGGCTGCAACAACACCTGCTGGAACACCAACAAGAATAGCAAACAGCATGGCGCAGAGCGTCAGTTCAACGGTGGCTGGAAACAATGTGAAAAATTCTGTGGTGATCGGTGTTTTGGAAACAATCGACGTGCCGAAATCGCCATGCAGAAGCGCCCAGACATAGTCGAGAAACTGTTTCCAAACCGGTTGATCCAGCCCCATTTCGTGGCGCAACTCGGCCAGCCGCTCCGGCGAAATGCCACGTTCACCCCGTCGCACCTCAATGGGATCGCCGGGAACCAGACGGATCATGATGAAGGTGACAAACATCAGGGCGACGAATGTAGGGAGCGTCAAAGCCGCCCGCTTGAGCAGTATTCTAAACACGGATTCTCAACACGAAACAAATTCCGTTTGATCCACTGAAGTGAATTCCCTCCCCCCTTGTGGGGAGGGCTAGGGTGGGGGTCGCTCCGACTATTGACTTGGAATTCATTTTATTTTTGACACCTCCCGACCCCCACCCCGACCCTCCCCACAAGGGGGAGGGAGAAGGCTTGGAAATCGGTTGATGTCATGCTGATTTTCTATTCTGCAACATCTACGTCCTGGAATTCATGGGCACCGAGCGGGCTCACCTTGTAGCCAGATACTTCCTTGCGGACTGGCTCAAACACTGTGGAGTGGGCAATCGTAAACCAGGGCGCATCCTTTTTGAAGATGGCTTGCATCTCGGCATAGATTTTTGAACGTGCGGCCTGATCGGTGATTTTGCGGGCTTCCAGCAGTTTTGCGTCGAAGTCCTTGTTGCACCACTTGGCAATGTTTTGCCCCGCTGGTGTGCCGTCGGCCTTGCAGGACAGCAGGAACAGGAAGTTGTCGGGATCGCCATTGTCGCCTGTCCAACCCAAGAGACCCATTTGATGTTCACCGGCTTGCAAACGCTTGCGGTATTCACCCCATTCATATGACACCAGATTTGCAGTGATGCCGACTTTGGCCAAATCGGCCTGCATCATTTCGGCCATGCGTTTGGCATTTGGATTGTAAGGACGCTGCACTGGCATCCACCACAAGTCGGTAGTGAGTGCTGTGACACCGGCAGCCGTCAGCATTTCCTTGGCCTTGGCGGGATCATAGCCATAGTCGACGGTTGAATCATCATAGGACCAAATCGTTGGCGGCAAGGGGTTCTTGGCAGGTTGGCCCGCACCTTGATAAACTTCCTTGAGAATTGCAGCCTTGTCGATGGCCATGTTGATGGCTTGGCGCACTTCAGGCTTGTCAAACGGGGCCTTCAGCGCATTCATCGAAAGATAACCGACGTTGAGGCCTGCCTGTTGCAGCAGCTGAATGTCGCCATCCTTGCCCATGGCTTCCAGATCAGCCGGATTTGGCGCAATCATCACTTGGCATTCATTGGCTTTCATCTTGGCATAGCGGGCCGTTGCATCGGGTGTGATGGCATAGATGAGATCATCAACTTTTGGTTTGCCTGCCCAGCCGTCAAAGGCCTTGAAGCGGATCACGGCATCTTTTTGGTATGTGACAAACGCGAAGGAGCCTGTGCCTACAGGCACTTGATCGAATTGTTCAGGCGTGCCCTTGGCTGTCAGGAAGGCTGCATATTCTGCTGAGTGAATGGTGGCGAAATCCATGGCGAGATTGGCCATGATCGGGGCGTTGGGTTCCTTCAGGGTCATGACTACCGTCAAATCGTCAGCACCCTTGGCAATCGATGCGAGAAGATCAGGCATCCCCATGTCGTTGAAATAGTCATAGGCACCCGCCGAGACTTTTGCGTAGGGATGTTCAGCTTTCCACTGGCGTTCAAAAGACCAGATCACATCCTCAGCGGTCAAGTCGCGGGTGGGGGTAAAGCCATTGACGCCGGAATGGAACTTCACGCCTTTGCGCAAACGGAACGTGATGACCAAACCATCGGCGGAGATTTCAAAGCTTTCGGCAAGTGCGGGCGCTACGGTCGTGGAGCCAGGCGTGAATTGCACAAGCTTGTTATACACTGGACGGGCTGCATCGAGGCTTGTTCCTGTGGTGTTCATGGCGGGCGTAAAGTTTTCCGGCGAACCTTCCGAACAATAAACCAGAGATTTTGCCCCTGCGAGGCCCGTCGCAAGGATGGTTCCCATCAACAGTGTGGTGGCAAACAGTGTTTTGTTTTTCATGACTTAACTCCCTAAAATCATCCGCCCGCATCCGAGCCTGGAGGGGAGCTAAGCACTTCTTTATCGGTCGGTCAAAAAAATCCTGTCGGTGGCATCAGTTCCACCAGCCCATTTGATCCTTTTTAGGATGCCGCAGGATGCCATCGCCGGATTTTGGCGGTTCGATTTCGAGCAGGTAACGCTTCACAGGCGACATGCGGTCATAAAGTGTTTGTGACAGGTGGTCGAGTTGTACCAATTGCTGGGGCAAATCGCGGCGCGTATAGGTCAGATGCAACATGCGGCGATGGGCGTCGGTCTTCTTAAAAGTGCCAGCATGCCAGCCAGATGAATTGCAAATGATCGCCGACCCGGCTTTGGCCTGCACCAGGATTTCGCCGGGATAAGGTGCGCCCAGATCTTTGGGAACCCGCGCCGCGTCTTCATCACTCAAAGCTTCTGCTTCCCAATCGCCAATGTTCACGTATGGCACGTTGATCGGTGCCCATTTGTGGGAGCCCGGCACAATGCGGGTAGGTCCGTTGTCGAGTGTCATGTCATCAAACATGATCATCGCGTTAACCACCCACCAGTCATCAGCGAATTTCTTCGGCACATCGACATGCAGGTCCTGGTTGCCATGGCCCTTGTTTGGATCACGCAAATTGGCACCATGGACTTTTATCTCACCCAGAAGATACGCAGCCGCCGCAAGCACTTCCGGAATCCACAGGCATCGATCGAAAACCTCTGACTTGTTGAAAATATTTGAAATGCGCCTTGCACCAGGTTCAACATGCACTTCGTGGCCACCCCTCTCCTTTTCCAAGGCATGGATGCGCTCGAATTCTTCGCCGATCATTTTGCAGTCCGCCTTGGACAAAACATTTTCGACGATGAAAAATCCCTTTTCATCCAGTTCATGTTTTTGGGCGTCCGAAAGCGTTGTAGGGGAGACCCCCAATTCCCTGAGTGCTTGCCGCGTGTACATGGATGCATCCCTCCAACAAGACTCGCATCGTGCAGCAACAGCTGCTTTTTCGCAAGCGCTACTCCCGCCGTTTGGTCTGCACAGCCGTCATGGTTCGTGTCAGGTTGTCTTCGGCAGAACTGTAGCCTTTCTGGGCCACCGCCATGAAAATGGCATCCATGATGTTGAGTTGGGCAATGCGGGCGGCGGCATTTTCGCTGTTGAGGGGTGATCCCATGGCCGTGGAACACAAAACGACGTCGGACAATTCAGCCAGCGGAGACGAGTCATAGTTCGAAATAGTGATGATGTCAGCGCCATTGTTGCGGGCTATTTGAATAGCTTCAATGACGCCCGTGGTGCGGCCGGTATGAGAAAACGCAACAACCAGATCACCTGCCCGCAACAGTGACGCCGACATGGCCATCATGTGCGTGTCGTCATACACCGATGTCCGAATGCCGATACGCAGGAATTTATGGGCAACGTCACGGGCAATCTGGGCCGATCCCCCAAGCCCATAGAAATCCCTCGTATTGGCTTTGTGCAGCAAATCCGCAGCCCGGCGAAAACCGTCCATATCCAGAATGGCAAGGGTCTCTTCAAGCGCGTGGATGGAGGTACGAAAGACCTTCTGCACAATGACCTCTGCGCTGTCATGCTCGTCCAAGTCTTCATGCAGATCGACATTCGGCAGCTGCTTGTAGGCGCTCAGGGCGGCACGCAGTTCCTTGTATCCCGCAAAGCCCAGGCGCTTGGCGGTTTTGACGACCATGGCTTCTGATATGTCGGCATCGGCTGCCACCTGCTTCAAGGGCATGGACAGGTCAATGATATTGCGCAACATGATTTCGGCCACCCGCGCTTCGCTGCTGGTAAGTTCAGGCAACAGCATGCGGATGCGTGGTCCTACAGTGCGTGGATCAAGATGCAAATTCATCACGTGCGGCCTCACTCCCTACCTCTGGCCAAGCGATCTACCAACATGGCCATGATGATGATGATGCCCGTGGCCAGCAATTGATAGAAGGCCTGCACATTGAGCAAGGTCAAGCCGTTGCGCATAGCCCCCAAGACGATTGCGCCGAGTATGGTTCCAAAAATGGATCCCTTGCCGCCCATCAGCGAAGCGCCACCGATGGCGGCAGCGGCGATGGCTTCAAGTTCCCACAGGTTGCCGAGCGTGGGTTCGGCAGCGCCGAGACGGGCAATCAGGATGACCGCCGCCAAGGAAGCCAGTCCGCCGGAGATCATATAAGTTACAACTTTCGTGCGCTCAATTGGAACGCCGCTGACACGGGCTGCTTCTTCATTGCCGCCGACAGCCAGAATATATTCGCCAAGCGGGGTTTTCTTGAGAAGAACAGTCGCGGCAACCGCCAAGATACCGACCATGATCACCGGCACTGGCAGACCAAAAAACTCTGTTGTAAAAAGCCGGCGGAATTCATTGGGCAAGCTCAAAATCGGATTGCCGCCTGTAAAAATCAGGGCAAGGGCGCGAAACAGGCTCAACGTACCAAGCGTCACAATAAAGGGCTGCAACCCCGCGTATGCGATCAGCGCGCCGTTGACAAACCCGCATGCAAGCCCAACGGCGAGTGCCGCCAGAATGATCAGCGGAACGGGTACACCAGAAACCAAAAGTGTGGCACTCAGCACCGCAGCAAAAGCCGCCACAGGCCCCACCGACAAATCGATACCACCACTGATGATGACCAACGTCATGCCAATCGCGATGCAGGCGTTGATGCTGGACTGTTGCAAAATGTTGACAAGATTACGCTGGGTCAGGAACACATCGGTCATGCTGGCAAAGACAATGACCATGATCAGGAGACCTGCAACGGTGCCCATGTCGCGCCAGCTGATTTTCCAGCCACCAAGTTTTTTTGCCAATGTCTCTGCCATTTTCAAGCCGCCCGTTTTCCGGTGATTGCGAGGCTCATGATGGCCCCTTCGGTGAATTCGCTGCGCGACAGTTTTCCCGCCATGGCCCCGCTGCGCATGACGATGACCGTGTCTGAAAGCCGCAGGATTTCCGGCAGCTCAGATGAAACCACAACGATGCTGCGCCCTGCCGCTGCAAGTGAGTCAATCAGGCGGTAAATTTCACCCTTGGCTCCCACATCAATGCCGCGTGTGGGTTCGTCAAACAGCAGGATGTCTGATCCCGCCATAAGCCAGCGGCAGAGAATGGCTTTTTGCTGATTGCCGCCACTGAACAGCCGGATGGCGCGGTCAATGTCATGGGGCCGCAAGTTCACGCTGGTGGCAGTCTTATCGACTTGTTCGTGGAGCTTTGCGCCATTGATAACACCAGCCCGCGTCAGTTTTCGATAGCTCGGCAGTGCCGCATTGATTGCAACAGAGCGCAGGGGGATGATGCCTTCTTTCTTGCGATCCTCAGGCAACAACGCGATGCCGGCAGCGATGGCGATGCGCGGATTGGCAAATATAACAGGTTTGCCTTTCAGCTTGATCACGCCAAGCGTTGGACGGTCCACGCCTGCCAGCAATTTCACCAGTTCAGTGCGGCCCGATCCGACGAGGCCGGCAACACCGAGTATTTCACCGCGCCGCAGTTCAAACGAAACATCACGCACATGCTTGCCGCGAGAAAGTCCTTGTACGGACAATACAACTTCATTCTGTATATGGCTCTGGTGGGGTGGAATTTCCAGGCTGCGTCCCACCATCATGCTGACAACAGTAGCCTCAGTGGTTTTTGACAGATCAACATCAGCTACCATCTTGCCATCGCGCAATATGGTGGCATGGGACGCCACGCGAAAAACCTCATCGAGTTTATGCGAAACATAAATGATCGCCACACCATCGGCTTTCAATCGCTCAATTACGCTGACAAGTTTTTCGAATTCCACAGGTGTCAGGCTCGACGTCGGTTCGTCCATGGCAATAATGCGGGCCTTGCCCAACAGGGCTTTGGCAATTTCGACAATTTGTCGTTGGGCCACCCGCAAGTGTTTTATTTTGGCGCGCACATCGATGGTCGGATCGAGTTGCGACAGCAATTGTTTGGCCCGTAGCTGCATGGCCGACCGATCCGTGATAAAACCCAACCTTGTGATGGGATTGCCGAGGAACATGTTTTGCGCAACATCAAGTTCAGGCACTTGCTGGAGTTCCTGGTGGATGAGGGCGATCCCCGCCAGACGCGCAGCCTTGGGAGAGCGGATATGGGCAGCAGTGCCCGCGATGAGAATTTCGCCTGCATCTGCGTGGTAGATGCCAGAGAGAATTTTCAGCAAGGTGGATTTGCCCGCGCCATTTTCACCCAGCAAAGCATGAACCTGTCCCGGTGCAACGGAAAAGCTGACGTTCTCCAATGCTTGCACCCCCGGAAAACCTTTGGTGATGTACTTCAAGTCAATGGCAGATTGTGACATGCTTTCGGACATTCAAACTTCCACATAAAGGCAGCCCCGCCTTGCAGCGGAGCTGTCACCATAACCAAAACAAGGCGCAACGCCAGCAGGGAGTCTGCCATTGCGCCAGTCTTTTGGATTACATGCCCTTGGCGTCTTCCATCAGGTTGGCGCGCACGGTTGCTTCATCGCCAGTGTAACGGGCGATATTGTCTTTGGTGACGAGGGCTTGTGGTGTGGCCACAACGCGGGGCAGTTTCTGTCCAGCTTGCAAACGAAGCGCAACTTCAAGTGCCACTTCGCCCGTTAACACCGGGAAGCTGTCGACGGTTGCCGTCAACTCGCCCGCCTTGATCGAGGCATAGGCATCGCTGATGCCATCGGTTCCGATGACGGAGATTTTATCGAGCTTGCCAGCAGCTTTCACCGCTTCGACAACACCCAGTGCCATGCCATCATTGTTGCAATAAAAGCCCGTGATATCGGGATGCTGCGACATGATGTTGGTGGCAGCGTCATAGGACAATTGGCGATCCCAGTTGCCGGGAACTGAGGCCACAACTTCAAGGCCCTTACCTTCGGCGGCAATGGTTTCCTTGAAGCCGGCGGTGCGTTGCACAGCGGCATAAACCCCGGCCATGCCTTCGATCACTGCAAGCTTGCCGCCATCCTTGCGATTGGCGATGAACCAGCGGGCGGCGCGCACGCCATTGTCTTTTTGCACGTTGCCAATGTAATTCTTGGCCGATGGAATCACGGCATCATTGACGTTGATAACGGGCACTCCGGCTTTTTCAGCAGCCTCAACAGCAGGCTGCAAATTCGAGTCGGTTTGCGGCGACACCAGCAGAAGCTTATAGCCTTGCGACAACATGTTTTCTGCAATAGCCAATTGGGCCAGCTGGTCATTTTCATTCTGTCCCGCTTGCAAGTCAACGGTGACGCCGACTTTTGCGCCAAACTTTACGTAGCCCTCACCCAGGCTCCGCCAATATTCATTGGTGAGCGCTTTGGCAACAGCACCGACTTTCATGCCTTTTTCAACGGCAGGCATCGGGCCGAATTTGGCTTCGAGTTGTGACCAGTCCATGCGGTCTGGTTCGATGTCGGAATTCAAGGGTTTCATTTCGTCCGCAAATGCCACGGTTGTCATGGCGATTGCAGCGATGGCGCCGAGAATGGCGGAACGACGTGAAGTTCTAAACATGGTAATCCTCCCAAATTGTTTTTGAAAAAATGCCACGGCAGAACTTTCCGACGTGACAGGGTTATGCTGGTACTGCGTGACGACCTCCATAAAGTGCCTCGCGCAGGATATTGTTGCTGGTCACAGCATCTTGACCTGCAATGGCCGTGCGGAGGCGGTTGTCCTTCTGGAGTTGTTTGACGACACCGCGCATGGCTTCAACCGACGCAATGTTGGCGCTGCATTCGGCGATGGGGTCGAGGCCCGTGGTGTCGGGAAAAGTATCAAAATAAATCGGACGATCGTAGCCGATTTCTTCGAGCACATAGAGCAGCTCGATGGTTTGTATGGGATGCACGGTGCCCACCATCAGTCCGTCATCGCGCTTGGCATAGCCGTCATTGAGGTGAACGCCGAAAAGTTTTGAACTGCGGGCCGCCAATGCAACGGCGTAGGCAGGCATTTCATTGGCATAGAGCACATGGGCGAAGTCGATAGTGACGCCAACGTTTTTGCGATTGAGTTCCCGAATGGCCAGCAGGGTTGTGCCGATATCTGGCATCAGGCTGAAACTGCGCGGCTCATTGGGTTTGTATTCAATACTGACTTCAGAATCCCGTGCATGATCCGCCACTTCCGCCATGGCTTGAAGCGTCTGGTCCCAAAGCTTTGCGTAGTCGGCCTGGAAAGAATAATCAAAACCATCTTGCCCCATCCACAGGGTCATCAGGTTTCCACCCAGTTCCAGCATCTGGTCAATACCACGTTTGGTTTGATCAATGGCAAGTCGGCGAAGTTTTGCATCGGGGTTGGTGAAAGCGCCGATCTTAAAACCTGGATCGCTGTAATAGCGCATGGCAAATCCATTCACGGCGAGCTCCAGATCATCGAGATGGTGTTTCATTTCCTTCAGCTTGGCATTCTCCAGGTGATCGGGATAATTCAGGTCAACAGCATTCAAACCTTGAACCTTGGCGGCGCGGCGCAAGAGGCCAAAAACGGCAGGCTTTCCAACATCAAATTGCGGGTCCGCAGTGCTGCCATTCTTGAAGGAATTCAAGCGTGCAGCATATTTGTATGCGTCATGTGCAACGGTTTTGCTCATTGTGCCCTTTCTTCGGACTTTATAACTGAAGTTGAAATTGTGAAGTTGATTCTGCGAATGTGAAGAATTAGTCTCGACTTCACAGGGGATCGCGGTCGCAAATCCCTAAACACATGATTTACCCGCATTTATGTATTTGACGTTTTTGCAATTTAGTTGAAATCCGTGAAGTAACTTCATGAACTTGATGGAATTCGTGAGTTTCCTCAGGGTCAAAGACTGATGACGCCTTTGCGGAGGATGAAACATCCATAGGGGCCAGGATCGGACGTGCGCAGGATCGCAAAGGATTTTTTGGCGGCTGCATAAAAATCAAACCGCTCATAAACACCGATATTGACGGTACGTTTTTCGCAATCATCCAGGGTTTTTTGCATACGGGAAAAAATGGGCACCTGGCCATTTGGATCACCAACAACCTGCATGCGCATGACAGGTTGTTCGACAAACGTATCAAGCGGCATCAGCGATAGAATGGCCTTTGTTGCCGTGGGAATGTCACAGCCCGAAAGGTCAATCAACTTGCCATAGGTTGTCTGCTTGGCAATGGTCACGGCGGGATGGTTTACATCGCAAATCACGATGTCATCGCCATGCCCCATCAACATGAGGACGTAGAGCAGTTCGGCGGAAATGACCGGGTCGATGTGTTTTAGCATGGGAAGTTCCTTTTAACTCCGGGATACAAATTCAGCTGCGCGTAGATTGGCCGCGCGGCAAGCATCAACAAGTGTTGCACCACTTGCCAAACGCGCCGCAAGTGTCCCAACAAAACAATCGCCAGCGCCATGGGTTGATGTGACTTTCACAGGAAGAGCGTCAATCGCAACAGCTTCGCTCCCCGCCGGAGCCACCAGCAAGCCCCCGCCGCCAAGGGTGATGACGACAGAGCGCTGAGGCCCTTGCAATTTTGGAAGTGCCAAACGGGCAGACGCGAAATCATGAACTGCAAGTCCCGACAAGGCCTCGGCTTCGACACGATTGACAATCAACACGTGCACAAGGTCCGACAAATCCTGGGTCAAGGCCCGCGCGGGAGCAGCATTGAAAACCACAATGGCATCCGAAGCAGCAGCGGCGATGGCCGCAGCCACATTCACCGTTTGCGGAACTTCGTTTTGCAGAACCAGAACTTTTGCACCTCCCAATCGTTGCCATTGCCCGGCAAGGGCAAGAGGATCAATTGCCAAGTTCGCCCCCGAAACGATGACTGCACCATAGTTGCCATCATCCTGCAGAATGGCAACGCTCATGCCTGACCCCTTGTCGGTGTCGATGTTGACGCCGGTCAAATCCACGCCAGCCTGTGCCAGATTATGGGTGAGGGTTTGGCCAAAATCATCGGCTCCCACGCGGCCAATCATGGCGGTAAGTGCGCCAGCCCGTGCGGCCTGCACAGCCTGATTGCCGCCTTTGCCGCCGCAGATTTGTGACCATGACGTGCCGACAGCGGTTTCATCTATACGCGGCAAAGCAGGGGCTTTCACCACGATATCGAGGTGCAAACTGCCGCACACAATCACATCAAAGCCCACGTCAACCATCATGTCCTCGCCTGTCATTTCAGCGGCTGCACTTTACAGCGGCACTTCATTCTGTATTGTCCAAGCCTTGATATTTGGCAAGGAACAGCTGGCAATGGCTTCGGTCGCAATTGAAAATGTGCGTAAATCCTACGGTCAACACCCGGTGATCCATGGTGTTTCACTTGCCATCAACGATGGCGAATTCGTTGTTCTGGTTGGTCCTTCGGGTTGTGGCAAGTCCACGTTGTTGCGGATGATTGCAGGGCTGGAACCCATTACATCGGGTGATGTTTCAATTGGCGGCAATGTCGTGAATAATCTTCCCCCGAAAGATCGCGACATCGCCATGGTGTTCCAAACCTATGCGCTTTATCCACATAAAACGGTGTTCGAAAACATGGGCTTTGCCCTGCAAATGCGAAAGTCGCCGCGCGCTGAAATCGATGCCCGCGTCAATGCTGCTGCTGAAATTCTCGATCTGGTTCCATTGCTGGGTCGCTATCCCCGGCAGCTTTCGGGCGGTCAGCGCCAGCGGGTGGCCATGGGCCGCGCCATCGTGCGGCAACCCGCTGTGTTTCTGTTCGATGAACCCTTGTCCAATCTTGATGCCAAATTGCGGGTGCAGATGCGGGCTGAAATCAAGGAGCTGCACCAGCGCCTGAAAACCACCATCGTCTATGTCACCCACGACCAGGTGGAAGCCATGACCATGGCAGACCGCATTGTGGTGATGAATGCCGGGATTGTAGAACAAGTTGGAACGCCACTCGAACTTTTCGACAATCCGATTAATGTTTTTGTTGCAGGCTTCATTGGCTCGCCGTCGATGAACCTGTTCAAGGGCATTATTCGCGGTGGAAAAAAACCGGGCTTCATCAAGTCCTATCTCGATTCCGAAGCCAACTCCTACAACCATCCGAATGCGGCGATCGAACCCCGCATTCCCGGCATCTTCCAATACTATTCTGTAGCCGAAGATGAACTCGCGAAAATCTATGCTGGCCAAGCCACGGCGCAAGCCGGTGCCGACTCCATCGCAGCCGCCTGGGAAAAACTCACCGACCAACTGGGCCGCGACAACCAGATCAAATTGTACAAGGGCTCACTGGGAGCATAATATTGCCTCACCCCTTCCCGCAATTCGGGGAGGACGTGAAACTTCACCCCTCCCCACTTAGGGGAGGGGCAGGGGTGGGGCCTTTCAGCGAGTCCCACTGCCAAAACCTGTGCATGCTGCACCACCCTACCCCTCCCCAAAGATTGGGGAGGGGTGAAAGTTTTGTGACTTGACTTCCACCACCTCCGCCACAGGCCGCGACGCCGTTTCTGCCCTTGTCTCTGACGGACGACGGCGGGCTGGCACTTTATTGATCCGCAGCGCGAGTTTTGTCTTCGCTGCTCTCACACTCTTGCAAACGCTGTTCTATACTGGCGTTATTCCATTGGGATTTGCCACTTGGCTTCCCATTCTCATTGCTTTCGCCCTTTGGGGCGCCGCACTTTGCACCGGCAACATTCTCCGCCACGGTGAAGCCGGATGGCGCGCCCTTTTCGTTTTGCCGGCAATCCTGTTCACATTGGCACTTGTGGTTTTTCCAACGTTATTCGGATTCTATCTGGCTTTCACCGACTGGAACCTGTCCTCTGCCACAGGCCGCCAATTCAACGGTTTCGACAACTTCCGCCAGATGTGGGCCGATCCCTATTTCTGGAATGCGCTTGGCAATATGGTTTTCTATGTGCTGTCGGTCTCCGTGCAATACGCCATCGCTTTCGGCCTTGCGCTGCTGTTGAATGCCGACATCCGGGGACGCAAATTTTTCCGTGTGGCTTTCCTCCTGCCCTTCATGCTGTCGCCCGTTGCCGTTGGCTGGATGATTGGCAAGTCGATGTTCGAATACCGTTTCGGCCCGGTCACACGCCTTTTGCGCTGGCTCGGTTGGGATGAGCCAACGCTTTTGACAACTCCGTGGCTGGCCAAAACCACCATTGCCATGATGGATGCGTGGGTGTGGATTCCTTTCATGATGATATTGTTGTTGGCCGGGTTACAGGCCTTGCCAAAGGAAGTGCAGGAAGCCGCCAAAGTGGATGGTGCCACGGGCTGGCAGAGTTTCAAGCAGATCACCTTTCCCTTGATGTTGCCCGTCAGTGTCACCGCAATCATCCTGCGCATCATCTTCCAATTGAAACTCGCCGACATCGTCATCACCACCACTTCAGGCGGTCCCGGTGGTGCAACCGACACGGTCTCAAGCTTCATCTTTCGCGAATACAAGGACCGCTCCAACGTTGGCTACGGCACGGCCATGGCAGAGGTGTATTTGATATTGATCATCATCTTCGTGTCGCTGCTGTTGTGGTCAACCAGCAAATGGATGCAGAGGCCTGGCACATGACTTCAACGCATGTTCAAAATATCTTGCCTTCCCCCTCCCCCTTGTGGGGAGGGCTGGGGTGGGGGTCGGGAAGTCTCAAAATTTTCATGAATGACTGCTTATTTGAGTTCGGAGCGACCCCCACCCCGACCCTCCCCACAAGGGGGAGGGAGAAGTATCAAAAATGAACGAAACTCTCAAAAAGTCCCTGATTTACCTCGCCCTGATCACCTGGACCGTCATCGCGCTGTTCCCGATTTTCTGGACTTTTTCCACAACCTTCAAGGTCGCGAAAGACGTGCAATTGGGCAACATCATCCCTTGGGTGAGCTACACGCCAAACTGGCTGGGCCTCAGGTCCATCGGCTTGTCACCCGACACCATCTGGAATGAATCAACGCCGCGCACCGAATTCATTGCACGCTTCTGGAACAGCATTCTCGCCTCAACGGGTGGCTCCAGCCTCGCCTTGTTGGTTGGCACAACAGCGGCTTATGGGCTCAGCCGTTTCGAATACAGATGGCTGATCTGGAAGAACAAGGACATCTCCTTCTTCTTCCTCTCGCAACTGATCCTGCCGCCCGTGGTTCTCGCCATGCCATTCCTCGTATTGTACAAAGAGCTGGCATTGCTCGACAATCTGTTTGGTCTGATCATGATTTATGCCCTGTCGGTTTTACCGATTGTCATCTGGATCATGCGTGACCAGTTCAACACCATCCCGCCGGAACTTGAGCAAGCTGCATTGGTCGATGGCTGTTCGTCATGGGGTGCCTTCCTGCGCATCGTTATGCCGATTGCGCTTCCCGGCATGGTCGCCGCTTT
>JANOVS010000075.1:0-17272 GCA_031417515.1 Hyphomicrobiales bacterium | reverse complement strand
ATCGCTTGGCAAAAGCAGACCGCCTCTGGCAAACTGCTTGCGGGTGGTAGCTGTCCACATGTGAAACTCCATCGTTGCTTCGCAACACCGATTGAATCACAAACGATTGATATCACCCAACTTCTTTTTCGGTCAGACACTGAGGCGGAGGGCTGGAAAGTTTATTGGAGCGCCGGGATCGAGGGTTGCTTTGCCGAGCAGACACAAGCAGAACGGACGCTTGTGTTGTTCGGCATGTTTGGCAAGGACAATCGGCTGGCCATCGGCTTTCGCAATGACACACTGGGCTTTGCCAAGAAGGACAAATCCTACACACTGAAATTGCGCTTCGATGGTCGCTCGAGCTGGGACAGCGGCATGACGCTGTTCAACCTCGACAGTGGACCGCTAATGTTTGGAGTTTATGGTGGTGCTGCCAAGTTCCGCGCTGAAATTGCCAAGTCCGGAAAGCTAAAAATCCAACTAGACAATAAATCCTTGGCCATTATCACACTGAAAGGCTCAAGCGCTGCGTTCAAGGCGGTAGATGACTGCCTGAAGACAAAAGGTGGGCAAGCAGACGCTCCAGGAGTCTCGAGCAAGGTCAATAGCGACGAGTTGGCCGAAGCAGATAAGTTGACGAATGAGGCAAATGCGCTTGCTGTGTCGGGAAACTATGTCTTGGCCGAACCGATCTACCGTCGTGCCTTGGCTATGGTAGAAAAAACACTCGGACCAGAGCATCCGACTACTTCGTTGGCGCTGAACAATTTAGCATTCTTATATTTAAGCACAGGAGACTTCGCAGCTGCTGAACCCCTGTATCGCCGCGCACTCGTCATCAAAGAAAAAGTGTTTGGAGTGGAACATCTGGAGGTTGCACAGAGCCTCAATGACCTCGCAATAGTTCTTTACGAGCTAGGCGATTTTGCAGGTGCTGAACCGCTGCATCGACGTGCAATTTCAATTCGAGATGCTGTGCTAGGTCCTATGGACAAAGATGTTGCTTCAAGTCTCAACAACTTAGCAAACGTACTGTTGGCAAAAGGGGACTTTGATGGGGCCGAGCCAATTTCTCGCCGTGCACTTGCGATATGGGAGCAGTTGGTCGGCCGTGAACACCGCAATGTTGCTCAGACACTGACAAATCTTGCAAATATTCTCGTCGCTAAAAATGATTTCGCTGCGGCGGAGCAATTATTCCGCCGAACTATAGAGATTCAAGAAAAGACACTCGAGAAGAAGAACCCTGATCTAATAATTAGCCTTAATAACTTGGCTAACGTATTAAAGAAAAGAGTCGATATTAAAGGTGCCGAGCTTCTGTACCGTCGTGCCCTTTCGATAGGAGAAAAAGCAAATGGGCCCGAAAACCCATCTAATGTCTCAATCCTCGTCAACTTAGCTGGTTTGCTCCAAGAAAAAGGAGATTTGGTCGAGGCTGAACAACTTGGTCGACGCGCGATCACAATTGGGGAAAGTAAGTTGGGACCAACTCACCCCTCAGTCGCGCAAGCGAATTCTAGAATAGCTATCATACTTCATAAGAAAGGTGATCTCGCCCACAGCCTTGACTTTGCGCGGCTGGCGGCGAAAGCGGGCCATCCAAGTCGCGACATCTATCTATTAGCGCTGTTCGAGACGGCGACCGCGGGAACCCTAGCACTGACCAGCGAAAGCTTTGAGGCAGTGCAGCAGACGGCGACGTCGGAAGCCGGTTCCGCTTTGCAAAGTCTGGCGGTGCGGGGACTGGCGGGCGACGGTGCGTTGGCAAAACGGGTGCGGAACGAGCAGGATTTGGCTGGTGAACTGGTCAAGCTTGATAGCGCCATTCTCACTGAAGTTTCGAAAGAGCCGGCGAAGCGCGACAAAGCCAAGGAGGACGCGATCCGGTCGCGCACGGGTGTGGTATCAGCCGAACTGGTCGGGATCAGGGAAGACCTCAGGCGCAATTTTCCCAACTATGCCGAATTGAGCCGACCCTCGGCCTTGAGCCTTGCAGATGCTCAACAGCTCCTGGCCGATGATGAAGCGCTTGTTGTGATCGATATAGCTGGCAAGAACCAAGGTGCTGACTATGTCTGGGCGCTGACGCGGAGCACCGCCGAATGGAAAGAGCTGGATACACGACAGGGCGACATCGCCGACAGTCTTGTCCGGTTTCGCCTTGGCCTCGACTTGCGTGAATCCGGTCGGGCGCCGATTGATCCTGCACTGGCGCATCAGCTCTATGGCAAGCTGCTCGGCCCCGTCGAAAGCATCATTGCCAACAAGTCGCATCTGATCTTCGTCTTGAATGGTGCGGTCTCCTCGTTGCCGCCCCAGGTGCTGGTGACGAGGCCGCCCACGGATACCGATTTGCGCAGCGCCCATTGGCTCATCCGCGATCATGCCATCACCGTGCTGCCGACAGTCTCGAGCCTCAAGCTGCTGCGCAGCGCGAAAAGTCTCGCCAAGGCGGGCAAGGCGTTTATCGGCTATGGCGATCCGGTGTTCGACCCTGAAAACGAAGACGAGGTTCGCGTGGCCGCCCGGGGTTTTAGCGCCTTCTTCCGGGGCAGTTCGACCGACATCGAGGCTTTGAAAGCTGGCTTGCCACGATTGCCCGGCACGGGCAAGGAACTGCGGGCGGTTGCCGAAAGCCTTGGAGCCGATCCAAGCCTGGTCATCTTGCGCGAAGCGGCCAACGAAGCGGCGGTCAAAAAGGCGCGGCTTGCTGATTACAACATTGTGTATTTCGCCACCCACGGGCTGGTGGCGGGAGAGGTGGATGCCATCGGCAAGGCCGGAGCCGAACCGGCCTTGGCGTTGACCATTCCTGAAAAAGCCACCGACCTCAACGACGGCCTGCTCACCGCATCGGAAGTGGCCGGACTCAAACTCAACGCCGATTGGGTTGTCATGAGCGCCTGCAACACCGCGGCTGAAGGCAAGCCGGGGGCGGGTGCTCTTTCCGGCCTCGCCCGCGCCTTCTTCTATGCCGGGGCGCGTTCCCTGCTGGTCAGCCACTGGGTGGTCGATGACGACGCCACCGCCGAATTGATGAGCCGCACCTTCGCCAATGCCGCCGCCCATCCGGACCGGCGTCAAGCCGAAGCGCTGCGCCAGGCCATGCTCTCGCTGATGGATGATCCCAAAAATCCACACTGGGCCGATCCCGGCTATTGGGCGGCCTTCGTGCTGGTGGGCGAGGCGCGATAGGATTGGCTGGAGTCGCCGGCGCTGCACCGCCAATGTTGGCTATTGCAATGCCCCGAACCCTCGGTTATGGACACGCCACGTTGTTCGAACTTCAAGGTTCCGCACGGTTTTCACCAGAGAATGGGCGATTAGCTCAGTTGGTAGAGCAGATGACTCTTAATCATCGGGTCGCAGGTTCGAATCCTGCATCGCCCACCATTCTCTGGCGTTGAATTTCCCGCCAGCCGTCAAACGGTGTTTCACGAATCCATCCGTCTTGTGCCATGATCCCGTTTGCATCACAGGAGAACGGCCATGCTTATTGAACATATTTCCATCGGTCGCAATCCGCCGAAGGAAGTCAATGTCATTATCGAGGTTCCAGTGGGGGGCCAGCCGATCAAGTATGAGATGGACAAAAAGTCCGGTGCGCTGGTGGTTGACCGCTTTCTTTATACGTCCATGCGCTATCCCGGCAATTATGGTTTTGTGCCACACACCTTGTCGGATGATGGTGATCCGATTGATGTGCTGGTGGCCAACCAGCGCGGCATTGTGCCCGGAGCCGTTATGGCGGTGCGGCCGATTGGGGTTTTGAAAATGCAGGATGAGGCGGGTGGTGATGAGAAAATCATTGCCGTGCCTGTGCCGCGCCTCACCCGGCGTTATGAAAATGTCCACAGCTACAAGTCACTCCCTGAAATCACCCGGCAGCAGATCGAGCATTTCTTTGCCCATTACAAAGACCTTGAAGGCGGCAAATGGGTGAAGGTGGCGGGCTGGGGTGATGCGGATGAAGCTGAACAGATGATCCTTGATGCCATTGCCCGGGCAGAAAAACTGAAACCGTAACATTTCAGATGTCTTGAATAGTCTTTGCGGGTCCCCATATCGGGGAGGTGCAGAAGAGGAGTGCAAGATATGCATCATGGTTCTACTACAGCCGACATGAATATGGGTGGCCAAACCCAGGACCGCCTTCATGAAAATGAGGGCAAGCGCTGCGGTGCCAAGGGCAGACGCCGCTGGTCGTTTCTGGAAATCGCCGTTGTCGTGGGTTCATTCATTGTGTTCTGGCCACTGGGCATTGCGGCGCTGGTTTTGAAGCTGGTCAAAGGTGAACTTTGGTCAGGTGCTTCGGACATGGCACCGCCTTGGCAGAAGTGGAAGGACAATGAAGGCTTTGGCTTTGCGAAAAACTGGTCGCAGGACTGGTCAAAGGGCAGGGGCCCCGGGGGCCATTGGCAGCCAAGTTCCGGGAATGCAGCTTTTGACGCCTATCGCAAGCAGCAGCTGGAAAAGCTGGAGGCCGAGCGCCGCAAGCTTGATGACGAACGCAAGGCATTTGCCGAACATCTGGCAAAATTGCGCCAGGCCAAGGACCAGGAGGAGTTTGATCGCTTCATGAATGAGCGGCAAACACCTGCAGCACCACCCGTTTCGGAATAAATTGATTGCAGCCCCGGCGCCAGCCGGGGTTGTTTTATGACTTGACGACAGATGCCGTGAAGGTGTGCACTCAGAACATGAAGTTCTGGTTCGCCTTGCCGCTGTTGCTGGTTTTGAACTTGCCCTGCCAGTCGCGCACCCTTGATGATGTGCGGGCGGGTGGGGTTTTGGCTTGTGGGCTTGTGGCTGAGCGACCTGGCTTTGCCGTGCGTGACAAGGACTACCAATGGTCGGGCTTTGATGTGGACATTTGCCGGGCCATCGCTGCCGCCGTTGTTGGAGATCCACGCAAGGTCAATTTTGTTGGCTTGCAGCAAGAGGAACTGGCAGTGGCGCTGCAAAGTGGCGAAGTCGATGTGTTGCCGCAGGGGCCGCAGCTCAGCCTTTCAAACGACACGTCGCAGGGTCTGATATTTGTCACGCCAACATTTTTTACGGAAGGCCTTGAGGGCAATGTAGACATCTATGGCCCGGTTGTGCGGCAGGGTGACAGCAACTGGTTGCAAGTGGTGCGTTGGATTGTCTGGAGTTTAATCCGGTCTGAGGTGTTGGGTGTCGATGCGCAGAAAGCCGCATCTCCGACCGTCGGCCCGTCAGCTGCTGGCAGCACATTTCTGGAGGCAGGGCAATCTGCGTCGTCACTGGGCCTTGGTTTGGACAAGGGCTGGACCGCCAAAGTCGTCGGTGCTGTTGGCAACTATGGCGAGATATTTGAACGGCATTTCGGGGCGAACAGCTCCAATGCACAGCGGCGGGGCATGAACAGACTTTTCAAGGACGGCGGTTTGTTGATTTCTCCGCCGTTTGATTGAGGCCCTAAACAGTCGATTACATTTGAGGATTTCGGGGGGGCGGCATTTCGATGGTGCCATCAACAGTGCGCAACGGCGGGCGCCTCGCACCAAAAACGGCAGGGCGTGGTGCTTGACGCATTGCAGCAGGCTGCGGTGTCTCTTCGGCCATCAGCGGTGAGCCGATGCCCTGTTCAATGACCACATCCTGGGCACCGCCGATCAGAACCAGGTGTTCGGTGTCGTCCCGGCGCAACAGAACAAGCCTGCGGGTCTTGTCAATCTCGTAATACTCGCTGATGCCGAGCCGCGAACCCTTGCGCCCTTTGACACTGCCCCCAAAAATCTTGATCAAAATCAATAGCGCCAAGACTGCCAGCAGCAATACGCCAGCAACCAGGATGATGTTCAAATAGGGCGCGAAATCAGGCATCGTTCATAACTCCATGTCGTTTGGTACTGAAAGAGTATTGCAGGGAAACATGCCGTCCTTCCGCATGATATGCAAGATTTTCAACTCGGGCAAGCCAAAGCACATTTCGGTCAAGCATTATGGGGTGTTATTGGTGAATGCAGAAAGTCGGGAAAAATTGATTTGATCCGATTCAACAGGGCCAAAGCTTGTTTATACTGCGCAACTGATTCGAGGGCAGAGATGAACAACAAGGTTTCGACAAGCAGTGGCAAAGCCATAGGGGCGAGTGCTTCTGGCAATGATGTCGGCAGCAACAACAAGGGAGTTGCATTCGCGCAGAACCCTTTGCCAATCCTGTTGATTGCTGCTGCCATTGCAGCACTTGCAACAGTGGCGGTTTGTGCCTTTGTTTTGCGTGATGTTGTGCAGCCCGCCATGCTGGCGGTGGGTGGTTTGCTTTCGGCCTTGGGTTTGCTGGCCTTGCTGGGCTGGTTGGGTGGGCTTTTCAGTTTTGCCGGAGCAACGTCCGAAAGGCCGTTTTTTGATGCGCTGACAGATGCTTTTGGTGATGCTGCCGTAGTGACGGATGCCAAGGGCAGGGCGATCTATTCCAACGGTGGTTATCTGAAACTTGCATCAAAAGCCGGGGCTTCGCGACTGGTCGGCTTTGACATGCTGTTTGCCGGCTATCCTGATTTTGCCGAACCGATTTTCCAATTGGGTCAGGCGGCCCATGGCGGCAATGGAATGAAACGGGATATCCGGGTGGCCGCAGGTTCCTCGGCTCCGGGTGCTTCCGACACTGATGCACGATGGTTGCGGCTGACTGTATCGCCGCTGGCGGGTGCAGGTCAAAAGGGCCAGACACTTTGGCGGCTGATGGATATCACTGGTGATCGCCAGCACCAGGAAAGCGCTTTTGCAAGACTGCAATTCATCATCACCTATCTGGATCATGCGCCTGCCGGATTTTTTTCCACGCTGCCCGATAACAAGGTTGACTACATCAACGCCACTTTGGCGGGCTGGCTGGGTGTTGATCTGCTTGATGTGCAGGGCGGCGCATTGTCGTTGGCGGAATTGGTGGGCGAAGATACGGCGGCACAATTAACGTCGATGGCGCCGATACCTGGCGGCTCGCGCACTGAAAATTTCTCGGCCAACCTGAGTGTAAAATCCGGGCAACCCATTCGAGTCGATATCGTGCACCGCCAGGATTTTGACCGGGAAGGCAAGGGGCTGCCATCGCGGAGCATGGTTTTGAAGAAGGACAGCCTTGTTGCTGCTTCAATGAATTCCAATGCCCATGAAATCTTGCTGCAATGGAGTGCGGCTGCGCCATTGGGCGTTGCACAACTCAATGATGCTGGAGAAGTTGTTGCGGCGAACGCCATATTCCTGGGGTTATCGCCACAGATCAAACGGCATGGTTCGCTGGCCCCGGCCTTGAACAAGCCAACGACTGGTACGGCTGCCGAATTGCTGGCATCGCATATTTCTGCTGCTGCCTTGACACCTGGCAAGCGCATTGATGCAGACGTCCTGTTTGGCACGGCAGAGCCACGCAGCGTGCAACTGGGTTTTGTCAAATTGGATGCTGCCTCCACTGGAGATGCAACAACACTGGTATTTGCCGAGGACAAGACCGAGCGCAAAACCCTTGAAGTGCAACTGGCACAAAGCCAAAAAATGCAAGCGGTTGGCCAATTGGCTTCAGGCATTGCCCATGACTTCAACAACGTGCTGACGCCGATCATCGGGTTTGCTGATTTGCTGCTGGCCAAGATGCGCCCGCAGGACCCAGCCTTCACGGATGTGATGAACATCAAGCAGAACGCCAACCGGGCAGCAAATCTGGTTCGGCAGCTGTTGGCGTTCTCGCGCAAGCAAACCATGCAGCCGAAGTTGCATACCCTGACCGATGCCATGTCTGACCTTGGAAACTTGCTCGGCCGGGTACTTGGCGAAAAAACCGAACTTGAAATTGTACACGGCCGCGATCTTGGTTTTGTCAAAGTTGACCTGCACCAGTTTGAACAGGTCATCATCAATCTTGCCGTCAACGCCCGCGATGCCATGCCAAATGGCGGCAAACTTCTGGTGAAGACCTATAATCTCTTGTCGAGCCAGCCACGCGCCGCCAATCACCAGTTGCCTGATGGCGAATTTGTGGTTTGCGAAGTGGGAGACACGGGGTCTGGCATTCCGAAAGCCATATTGGAAAAGATTTGGGAACCGTTTTTCTCCACCAAGGAAGTTGGCAAGGGAACCGGTCTTGGACTTTCCATGGTCTATGGCATTATCAAACAGTCGGGTGGCTATATCTACTGTGACAGCGAGATCGGCAAGGGAACGACCTTCAGCATCTATTTGCCGCGCCACTATCCTGAGGCTGTGCCGGTGAATGCGGCACCCATAGCGAAAGTTGAAGCCAAGCGTGAAGACTTCACCGGCAGGGGGCGCATACTGGTGGTTGAGGACGAAGATTCAGTGCGAGCCTTTGCACTGCGCGCGCTTCAATCACGGGGCTATACGGTGGTTGAGGCCGATTCCGGTGAAACTGGCCTTGCCACCATCCTGGACGACAAAGACGGCTTTGAGCTCATACTTTCAGATGTCGTCATGCCTGAAATGGATGGTCCCACCATGCTTTCAGAAATTCGCAAGCGCGGCATCATGACAAAATTCATTTTCATGTCGGGATATGCAGAAGATGCGTTTGAGCGCAATCTCGAAAATCCCGACGACTTTGCATTCCTGCAAAAACCCTTCGCTTTGAAGCAGCTGCTGGAAAAAGTGAAAGAGGTTATGGGGTAACAAAAGCCGCGCACTCATAAATTGCATCTGCTTGGTTTCGGCTTTCGCACTGATGTGGTGTATTTGTTTCAACCATCGTCCACGCGAAAATTGGCTTTTAAATTGGCGGTAAATTCAATTAATTACACATAAAATACACGTATTAATTGTGTTGTCCACATTTGTATAATCTGAGGTAGTGCATCGCCAATAATTCCCGTATAGGTTGATTCGTGGGATCAACTCATATTTGGGTGACGGCGACATGACGACTTCTCGATTGACGAACCAGTTTCTTTGTTCAACCGCCATCAATGTCGAAAGTCACCTGAATGCACCCGATGGGTCCGGTGGCAGCTACCAGGCCAGGCCGAAAACCAATCCCAACTACACGACACTTGAGCCACGGGTGCTGTTCGATGCGGCCATGGCAGAAAGTCATGAAGCTGTTGTTGATGCCAACGAAGTTGTGCTTGCGGGGCAACAGGATGCGGATCACGATATTCTTCTGGCTGCCCTCGGTGTGGATTTGCTTCAGACACCTGCCGCATTACCTTTTCAACAAGTACCCATCGTATTCATAGACGGAGCGGTTGAAGATATTGATGTCCTGATCGCTGACATCGGGCCCCATGCCGAAATCCATATTCTCGACAGCAATGCGGATGGCGTCGAACAAATCGCTGCAGTTCTTGCGGGTCGCACCGACATCGAATCACTTCACATCATTTCCCATGGCCGTTCTGGCACGCTTGACCTGGGCGACACCAAGCTCACCGCCGTATCCATGGCGGGCGAATATGCTGATGAAATGGCCGTCATCGCGGCGTCACTTGGCAACAACGCCGATATCCTGATTTACGGTTGTGACTTTGCCGCAGGTGCCCGGGGCCGCGAGGCTGTGGCGCTGATAGCCGCGCTGACAGGCGCCGATGTGGCAGCATCTCACGATCTAACCGGTGCTGCCGAACTGGGTGGTGACTGGGTTCTGGAACAGCAGGTGGGTTTCGTTGAAACCGGCATGTTGAGACTGGATAGCTGGTCCGGCACCCTCGGCCTCGTGAATACCGGCAACTGGACTGTTTCTGGCTCGACCGCAACGAACACCACGGCGGGCATTACCTCGACCATAACTTTTACCCCAACAGCAGGGGGAACAGTTGCAGTAAATGCAACACCACAGGTTTTCAACACGTCGACGGGCCTGTTCACCAATGGTGCCGAAGGCGATGCTTCGCTGGGGTTCACCTATACATGGGACACGACTCCTGACGCCGCAACAGGTGTTCCGCAACCAGATGCATCGGCTAACGATGCCCCGATGACTGTGACCATCACGTTCTCAACGCCAGTCACCAATCCAGTCATCAACATAGACCGGCTGGGAGGCAACGGAACTTTTGATCCAGACTCGGCTACGGTTGGCGGAGAAGATTCTCGTTCCAACTCGTCGCTTTGGACATTGACAACACCGGGGGCCATGCTGGTTGAACTGGCAGGTGTGGGACATTTTGATGTCACCTCCACCACGTTCCAACGCACGCCAAACCAGGTGATGGCATTGACAGACATTTCGGGCGAGGCCTCGACCAATGCGTTGAACAGCACTGCCGCTGGCTCGGTTCAAGTCATGGGCACCTTTACAACACTGACATTTATTGTGTCAGGTGTTGGCGTTGAAGGAGCAGGGGCAGATGGCATTGAAATCGGCCTGTCGCTTGATGCGCCGCCAATTGCGCAAAACGATACCTTCACAATGACTGAGGACGCCACCCTTGCGGGCAATCTCTTTGCCAACAATGGAGCAGGCGTCGATGCCGATCCGACAGCGGATGCGATAACGATCACTGAAGTCAATGGCGCACCCTTCATTGTAAACACGCCGATTGCCGTCACCAACGGGACTGTGACAATCACCAACGCAGCGACAGGTGCCTTCACCTTTATGCCATCGCCCGGCTACGTGGGCCCGGCCAGCTTCGCCTTTACCATTGCCGATGCCAACGGCGGTTCTGATACCGCAACCGCAAGCATCACTGTTTTGGCTGACACCGATGCCGATGGCGTGGCCGATGCCAACGACATTGACGACGATAATGACGGCATTATTGATACGGCGGAGGGGTATAGTCTAACCACTCAGAAAACCGCCCTGAATTTCATTCAATATCCTGTCCACATCACCAGCGCGAGTGTTGGAGCCTTGTTTGATGGCAACACTGCTTATACTGGAAACGCCGCTTTGCGTATCCACAGTTTTGTGATCACACCCGGCGATCTTAATGGGTCAGTCCTCAACAATGCGTTGGTCGTTGGAACAACAACAAATGCGGTGTTTCCTGCAGGTTCATCTTTCACGATGCATCTGGAGAATGACGATGTCATCGGTGATAGCGCTGCTTTAATCGCAGCCAGTTTGAATTCTGGCCTGACATCTTTAGGACTGAATCCACTTTCATTGTTTAATGACACTTTCACAGATGTAGGCACTATTGGTGTTCTGGATGCTGCAGATTTTGATCGCAATGGCGACGGATTGGTCTCAACCAGCGGTGTCGACTACAGCCCAATGGGCGTCATCATTCAGTTCTATAATGGTGTACCGGGTGCAGGTGGTACTGTTGTGGGTACAACTTTCAGTCAAGTCAAACTGTTGCAGGCCGGTGGCGTTCAAGTACATACGGCTGTTTCACCTGTGCCATTCACACATTTCGCAATCGCTTCTGTTCCCGATGGTACTGGCAAAGACATTCGCATCAACGAATTGCAGTTTAATGGCCAGGTCAATACAGGTACTCCAACTTTTTCAGTTGTGAATGAAGTCAACCGTGATTCAGATGGTGACGGTTTTGCGGATCACCTCGATCTGGACTCTGACAATGTTGGCATAACGGATAATGTTGAAGCACAAACCACTGCTGGTTACATTGCACCATCAGGAACCGGCCCACTCATGGGTGATACGGATAACGATGGTTTGGACAATGTCTTTGACGCCACTGTAGGTATTGCAGGCAGTCTTGGTTTGACGCCGGTCAACACCGATGGAACTGATGCGGCCGATTATCTCGACGCCGACTCTGACAATGACGGCGTAACTGACATCGTTGAACGCGGTGATGGCCAGGCTACATCAATCACATCGACAACTGATTCAGACCGTGATGGCCTGCTCGACATATTCGAAGCTGGAACTGTTGCCGATGGTTATGATGTCAATGACAGCAACCTGATCGGAGCCAATTTCAACCTGTCGGATACTGACAACGACACGGCGGCCAATGGGGCAGGGGCTGTGCCGCTGTTCAATAATCTTGACTACCGTGACAGCAACGAACCGCCTGTTGCAGCGGATGACAGCTTTTTCATCAATGAAGAGCAGACAATTTCCTCCAATGTCATCACCGGTAACGGTATCGACACGGACCCTGACAGCGATCCACTAACGGTAACCTCAGCAAGCATCGACAGCAATGGCGACGGTACAGCGGACACGCTCGCCATCGGTACAACAACCGCATTGACGGGTCCCGGCGGTTTTTTGATCGGCTCCATTACACTGACATCGACCGGCCTTCTGACCTTTGTGCCAGCGCCAAACTACAATGGCCCGGTGCCGGTGCTGAACTACACCATCAGCGACGGTCATAACCAAACCAGTTCAGCCACTGTGAACATCACCATCACGCCAGTGAACGACGCGCCGGTTGCGGTTGATGATGGTCCGGTCGCGGTCACCGAAGATACCCCGGCCACAGGCAATGTCATCGCTGATGCCCCTGGGATTGACACCGACGTTGATCCGGATGCCCTCACCGTTTCAACCTTTATGATCTCTGGCGACCCAACGATTTACACAGCTGGCAGCACCGCCACTATTCCGGGTGTGGGTACACTGGTGATTGGCCCAACAGGGGCTTATACCTTCACGCCGGAACTCAACTACAACGGCCCGGTTCCATCGGCGACCTATACTATCACCGATGGGGTGCTGACGGATGAGGCTGTGCTCAGCTTTGCTGACATCATTGATGTGAATGATGCGCCAGTTGCGGTTGATGATGGCCCGGTTCCCGTCACCGAGGACACGCCTGTCTCCGGCAACGTCATCACAAGTTCGCCGGGTGCTGACTCGGACGTCGATGGTGATGCTTTGACCGTCACGACCTTTGTGGTGGATGGCGATCCAACGGTTCATACGGCTGGTGCCACTGCCACGATTCCTGGAGTTGGCACCCTCGTCGTAGGCAGCGATGGTTCCTATGCCTTCACACCGGAACTCAACTACAATGGCCCGGTTCCGTCGGCGACTTACACCATCACTGATGGGACCCTGACCGATGCTGCGGTTTTGTCTTTCGCCGACATCACAGATGTAAATGATGCCCCGGTTGCAGAAAACAATACCAATAGCATCGATGAAGATACGGTTGCCGCTGGCAATGTGATCACCGATGCCTTTGGCGCTGATCGTGATGTAGATGGTGATGAGCTCACGGTAACGAGCTTTGAGATCGACACGGATGGTGACGGAACCCCCGAGACTTTCACTGCGGGCGACACTGCCATGATTGCAGGCGTTGGCACTTTGCTGGTAAGTCCTGATGGTTCCTACAGCTTCACGCCGGAAGCCAACTACAGCGGTCCGGTTCCGGTTGTCAGCTATACGGTGACTGACGGGGTGCTGACTGACACGGCGACTTTGTCCCTCAACATCACGCCCGTTAACGATCCGCCGGTCAACCCTCCAGGTGACCAGTTGCCGCCGGTTTCGATAATTGACGACACGACCGTTTCCCTGCCGCTGCCTGCGGGATCGTTCACCAATCCCGATGGTGGCATCCTGACCTACAGCCTTGCCACAGGTGCACCGGCCTGGTTATCGATTGATCCGGACACAGGTGAGATCACCGGGACAGTTCCTGCCGATGCGTCGGTCAACGGAACTTATGTGCTCACCGTCATCGCCACAAATTCGTCTGGCGGAACAGCAAGCGCTGAACTGTCCGTGACGGTCATCAACCTACCGCCTGTTGCCGCAGACGAGCTATCGTCCAACACTGAAGACACGCCGCAATCCGGCAATGTTTTGAGCAATGATATGGATACAGCTCCAGACAATGATCCATTGACAGTTGCAGAAGTGAATGGCTCTTCCGGCCTCGTCGGTCAGCCGCTGTCGTTGACCTATGGCGACGTCACCATCAATCCAGATGGTTCCTGGACGTTCACGCCAAATGCCGCCGCCAATGGTCTGGCAACGGGTGAAAAGGTGACCGAGACAATCTCTTACAGAGTATCTGATGGTCAGGGCGGTTTTGCCGATGCGACGCTGACGATAGAAATCACCGGTCTCAATGACGCGCCGGAAGTGCAGGGGCTGGTGCCTGATCAGTCCGGCAGTGATGGTGAAAGCATAACGCCGATTGATGTTGGCTTGGTCTTCACTGATCCCGATGGCGATCCGCTGACCTATACAGCCACCGGCCTGCCGCCTGGGCTGTTCATTGATCCGGATATCGGTGTGATCACTGGAATGCTGGAACCAGATGCATCGCAGGGCGGGCCGTATTCCGTGACGGTTACGTCGACCGATCCGGATGGCGACACGGCTACTACGACGTTCAATTGGGCCGTGCTCAACCCGCCGCCAATAGTGGAATCAGATTTTGCATCGACTGACGAAGATCTGCCTGTGTTGATCAACGTGCTGGGCAATGACAGTGATCCGGATGGCGATCCGCTTACCATCATTGACACTACTCCACCTGCAAACGGTACAGTCACCATCAATCCGGATGGCTCGATCACCTATACGCCAAATCCGGGCTTCAACGGCACCGACACATTTACCTATACACTTGAAGATGGCGATGGCGGCACCTCCACCGCAACCGTTACCGTGGTTGTGGGGCCAGTCAATGACAGTCCGCTGGCCTCTACTATCCCAACCCAGAGTGACAATGACGGCGAAATCATTACACCACTTGCTGTCTCTGCTGCCTTTACTGATCCCGATGGTGATGACCTCGACTTTACCGCAGAAGGTCTGCCACCGGGTCTCGTCATTGATCCTGAGACGGGCATCATCTCAGGCACACTGGAACCCGGTGCTTCACAAAACGGGCCATACACTATCACCATCACCGCGACTGATCTTGCGGGTTTCATCGCAGCCACGTCCTTCGTTTGGAACGTGGGCAATCTGCCGCCTGTAGCGGTTGATGATGCAGCTTCGACTGATGAAGACACTCCCTCTACGGGGAATGTGTTGACGGGTGCAGGCAATGATTTGCCGGGGTCTGGTGTCGACAATGATACGGCACCTGACAATGATCCTTTGACCGTAGCGGCGGCCAATCAGGCGGGTGTGCCTTTGATTATTGGCGTTCCCTTCACCACAATAGGCGGAGGCGTTCTGACATTGAATGCAGATGGCAGCTACAGTTTCAATCCGGGCAAGGCCTATGACGGGCTGGCTTTGGGCGAAACCGCAACCGAAACCATCAGCTACATGATTGCCGATGGCAATGGTGGCTCTGATACGGCGCAACTTGTCATCACCATCGAAGGTGCCAATGACGGACCCGTTGTTGTTGATCCTGATCTGCCGATCAATCCGACAGACCCTCAACCCGCACCCGATCCCTTTGACATAATCCCTGATGTGACGACGACAGATGGTGCAACGCCACCGGCCATCGACGTTGAGCAATATTTCGTAGACCCCGATGGTGAGAAACTTACCTTTGCCGCGACGGGCCTGCCGCCGGGGTTGGCGTTCAATCCGGCGACGGGATTGATTGAGGGAACGCTGCTGCCGGGCGCTTCCCAAGGTGGTCCTGCCAATACTGGGGTTTACCTGGTCACGGTTGCGGCTACTGATCCGAATGGCGTAACGTCGCTGTCAACATTGGTTTACACGGTCGGCAACTTGCCACCCGTCGCTGTTGATGATGTGTCAACCGGCAATGAAGATAATCCGCAATCGGGCAATGTGTTGACTGGTCCGGTCACAAGCGATGCCGATACGCCACCCGACAGTGATCCGCTTGAGGTTTCAGGCATATCTGGAGGGGCTGTTGGCGCGCCGTTAGTTCTGACCTATGGCACCCTGGTGATGCAGTCCAATGGTGCCTGGGTGTTCACGCCCAATGCCGCAGCCAATGCCTTGACCGTTGGTGTGCATCTGACGGAAACAGTTACTTACACCGTCAGTGACGGCAATGGTGGCACTGATACGGCAGTGCTGACGATTGGCGTCGATGGTGTGAATGACTCGCCGACAGGAACAGCCTTGCCCGGCCAAACCGATTTTGAAGGTGATGATGTTGAAATTGATATCAGCACAGTATTCGATGACCCGGATGGTGACACGCTGACCTTCACGGCGACGGGGCTGCCTCCTGGCCTTGTGGTAGATCCGGCATCAGGATTGATCACCGGTTCTCCGGCACCTGGTTCATCCTACAACGGGCCTTATTCCGTCGTCATTACGGCGAATGATGGTCACGGCGGAACTGTATCTCTGGCATTTACCTGGGTGATCAATGATTTGCCGGCTTCTGGCCCGGTTGTACCTGATGAACCTCTGCCTGTGCAGACTTGGCAATCAGTTGGTACTGAAAATATCCAACCTTTCATCACGCGGGCCGTAAACGGGCTGGCAGCACTGGGTGGGTCACCTGAACTGGCTGACCATGCGATCACGCGCGCGATTCTGTCATTGGGTGATTTGAACAGCGCTATTGACCTTGTAGGTGGCGATGGCGTGATCACGCGGTTGGTGGAATAGGTGGGTCGCCAAGGACGCGAAGCAGCCTGGCTGCAGGGCTTGTTCGATCAACTTGAACACGCGCCTTATGAGGGTGACAGCATGGATCTTGCGCTTTCGCTGGATAATGCTGATTTGCTGCGCATCAAGACCGTTGTGGTCGATGGGGCCATGTTCATCGGCTTTGACAGTTTGGCACCTGATGTACAAATCCAACGGCTTGGTTCCAATGGTACAGCGTTGCCCGACTATGTTGCAGTCATTGATCGCCAAAATCTGGTGGTCAGCATACGAGCTGATCAAAAGTTGCTGGATCTGACGATCTGGGCGCGGGACGGGCAGGGCATGCCGGTGCGTTGGGATATATCAGTCAATCCGACGTCGGGTGAGATCATTGCCGGAAGGCCCGACCATGGCCAGCACGGACTGACTGTGCCGCGAGAGTTGGATCAGCTGGTGCAAGACAACAGGCTGATCAGGGCACTTACAGGGTAGCACACATCATGTTGGCGGAGGGCTGGGGCCGTACGCCTAGATATACAACTTTAACACGCACTTGTCTCGCTTAACAACTTAAGTGAATTGGAAGGCAACCATGAAAACATCAATCCTCATCTTTGCACTAACCCTGGCGGGATGTTCCGTGAAGCCTGAACTTATTGGCGACGACGAACTTTCGGCATTTGTGGAACGCAACGGTGAAAACCTGGTTGCAGGCCAAGAAGCGGTCACGGGTTCTATCGGACTTTACGAGGCCATGGCGCGGGCGCTGAAATACAATCTTGATCATCGCGTTGAGATGATGAACGTTGCCTTGGCAGCGAGTGCGATAGACGTGAAATCGGCGGCCATGTTGCCGCAAGTTGTGGCGGATGGTGGTTATGCGGG
>JANOVS010000074.1:0-3505 GCA_031417515.1 Hyphomicrobiales bacterium | reverse complement strand
TCAGATGCGTGCTGCGGAATTGATGGTCCATCATGCAGCGCAGGTCTATGACGAGGGCGGCAATCCGGGTGAGGAGGCCAATATGGCCAAGTTGCTCGCCAGCGAGGCCAGTTGGGCTGCGGCCGATATGTGTGTGCAGACTTTCGGCGGCTTTGGATTTGCTGAGGAATATGATGTCGAGCGCAAGTTCCGTGAAACCAGACTCTATCAGGTTGCGCCAATCTCTACCAATCTCATCCTCTGCTTCCTCGCCGAGCGCGTGTTGGGACTGCCGAAGTCCTACGGTGGCAGTGCATGATGACGACGATGGACCATCTGCTGGCGATTGCGGCACTTCCCGCATCAGCGATTTCCGGGAAGGCCCGGCGCTATGCTGCGTATTCCCTGTTTGATTGGCTCGTCTGCGCAAGGGCAGGTGTGGCTGAACCTGTGAGTTTGATCATTCGAGAATATCTGGAGTCAGAAGGTGGAACACCAATCGCTTCTGTTGCTGGTAGCAAGCATAAGATTCCAGCCCGTGCAGCAGCCCTTGCCAACGGCACCATCTCCCACGCACTCGACTATGACGACACGCATTTTGCACATATTGGCCATCTCTCGGTTGGCATCTATCCGGCGGCTCTTGCTGTTGGCGAACAGGTCGGTGCTTCTGCATCTGATGTGCGTGATGCCTTTGTGCTTGGTGCTGAAGCCGCTTGCAGGCTCGGCATGGTTTTGGGCCGTGTGCACTATCAGCGCGGCTTTCATCAAACGGCAACGGCCGGCGCCTTTGGTGCAACGATTGCGGCAGGGCGGCTTTATGGTCTTGATGCGCAGCAACTGCGAAATGCGCTCAGTCTTGTTGCCACGCGTGCTTCGGGGTTGAAGTCGCAGTTTGGCACCATGGGCAAACCCATGAACGCAGGCCTTGCTGCGGCAAATGGCGTGGAAGCTGCAGGCCTTGCACGACTTGGGCTTGTTTCAGCCGATGATGGTATTGGCGGGCTGCAAGGATTTATTGAAACCCATTCAGACGAACCAGATCACATTACACCCTGGGAGAATGCGCCACCAAAGACCTTTGTATTTGAAGATATCAAGTATAAATTGCACGCCTGTTGCCACGGCACCCATGCGATGATCGAAGCAATCAAGACTGCCCAGCAGAGGCAGTCGTTTACAGCCAAAGACGTTGAAAAAATCACCATCGTCACTCATCCACGCTGGCTCAAGGTTTGCGATATCAAGCAACCGAGAACAGGGCTTGAAGTGAAATTCAGCTATGTGCATCTTGCTGCGATGGCCATCAAGAACATCGACACCTCTGCTGATACAACATACACCGATGCTCTTGCCGATAGTTCCGAATTGAAGGCCTTTGCCAAACGTGTCGTTGTCGATACTGATGAATTGCTGAATGACACCACTGCGCATGTGACAGTTACACTGAAGTCGGGTACGGTAATTTCCACTTCTCATGACTTGTTGGCACCGATCGCAGACGATGTCTTGGAGTTTGGATTGCGGGCGAAGGCGACGGGCTTGCTTGGCGGCGAATCAGCCGAAAGAATTTGGTCGGCAGTGGCGAAGATTGAAAGCATATCCGCACGCGACATCGGAAGAATGCTTGCACCATGAACAACGAAGCCGAAGCAAAATCCTGGATTGGCAAGACAGTTGCGCGGGAAGATGTTGCGAGTGCCCGACTCATCGCAGAGTTCGAGGCCACGTTGCAACCCTATCTCGCAACGAGCGATAGTGCACCACTGGGTCTTCATTGGTGCCTGTGTCCTGACATTCTCACCAGCGACAAATTGGGCGGGGACGGCCATCCGCTTCTCGGTATGTTTCTTCCGGATACCGGTCTGCCTCGACGCATGTGGGCTGGTGGTGAGATTATTTATCACGGCGTCATTCGTTCCGGCAATCATGTGAAACGCCTGAGCACCATTGAAGATGTGACATTCAAAACCGGGAAAACTGGCAAACTGTGTTTTGTCACCGTGCGCCATCTCTACTCTGTGGCCGGCGAACTTGTGATTGATGATCGGCAAGATATTGTCTACCGCGAGGAGAGCATCACGAACGTTGCCGCTCCTGTTGTTGCACCGGTTGAGCAGCCTGCTGATCTCGTGAAGATCTCAGCAACTCCAACCCTGCTGTTCCGCTATTCCGCCATCACCTTCAACGGGCATCGCATTCACTATGATGAACCCTATGCGCGGGACGTCGAGCACTATGCCGGGCTTGTCGTGCACGGCCCGATGCAAGCGACATTGATGCTCAACCTCGCGGCAAAGCGACTGGGACGGACACCCAAACGGTTCAGCTATCGGGGTCTTAACCCGCTGATGTGTGGTCAGGCGTTTTATGTTGATGCAACGATCAACGAGTCGGGTGGATTGATGACCCGCGTTCTTGACGCGAATGGTATCACGACAATGACGGGCAGCGGGGAGTAGGTTTCACCGCCTTTAAGCAAATACCGGGACTGGGAGACGACTGGCACATTTGACTCCTTGTCAACAAGCTTCGCCACATCGCCCCCATCAGCACCTGGGAAACCGTGTTCAGTCCCGTCATTTGATGGATGGGATTTGGCTTGAATCTTTCGGGCTTATATTGCAAAGCGCTGTCGTTTGACCGAATCGGCATTGGGCGTCGTATGCGATTCATGTGCAGTGAGGGACAGAATCTTACGTAGATTTGCGGGATTGTTTTGAATAATTCTATCAATTCGGCTTGAATTGTGGAGCGCAGCAACCGTGCAATGAGAATGCACATGCAATGCTTCAAATGTGCAACAAGTGGATCGAATATGCGGCGTGGGTGCAGCACCAGCTTGCAAATTTGCAGCCCAGTGAAGACGGCATTCTGCGGCTCCGCCCCCCGACCAACAGCTACATTCTCGCCACAAGATACAACGCACTCCAACCATGAGCATATCAAGCGGCGAGCGCGGGCCAATGGCTTTGAGCCGATAGAGCGCGGCATCGGTGGCAGGCTGACCATGTTTCATGAACATGCACTGGCTAACACCATCATCCCGCCCCATGCCGACCCGCATCAACACACGATCAAGCGCCATGACGTTTTTTCGGTAGCGATTGCTGATGCTTTGGTGACGCTTGGTATAGACGCGCGCATCGGCGAACTGCCCAATGAATACTGCCCCGGAAGATTCAGCATCAATGCCGAGGGACGGATCAAGCTTGTCGGTATCGCACAGCGCATGAACCGCCGTTGCATTCAGATGGGTGCAATCATTGCGGTTGGACGATCAGATAAGGCCTGAGCTGTGATCGCTGATGCCTATGACACCATGGGCCTTGCCTTCGACCCAGCAACTTACGGCGCAATCAGTGAACCTAAACCTTACGTGACCTAGAGCGGTTCCAGTTTTCTTGGAATCGCATTCACACCCACACCGCGTCATCCCCGCGAAAGCGGGGAACCAGACTTTCAACCGTCTCGCTGTCGGAAAGTCTGGTTTCCCGCTTTCGCGGGAATGACGGAATTTGAGGCC
>JANOVS010000073.1:0-6902 GCA_031417515.1 Hyphomicrobiales bacterium | reverse complement strand
CCACCTATAGGGAACGGAGCCATAGTACTCCGCCGGGGCGACTACAGGGGTCCGGGACCGAGCACCACGATAGTGCCCAAGCGCAGACCTGCCCTCCCCACCATCCGGGTTCACCGTCATGAACCGGACCCCAATGGCGGGAAGTGATTGGCATGTATTCCTATGTTGGGGATTTGTCAAGGAATAAATTCAGAGGGGATAAAACCAGAGCTGATACCCCACCCCATGTTTAACCTTGGCCCCTCCCCGCGAAGGCGGCTATCATATGCCCACATCTTTTTCCACCGATCCATAAGCCCCATGGCTTGCTCGCCTGCTTAAGTTCAAGCCATTGTTTTAGCCAGTATTACCGTCATCCCGGCGAAGGCCGGGACGAAGCTTGCAACCAGTTGAGCTGTAGCAAAGCCTCGTCCCGGCCTTCGCCGGGATGACGTAATACCAACGGCCATTTGAAACAACTCTTTGCGTTCCGACTGAACAAGTTCAGAAATTCACTTGTATCCCCCACCTCCGGCCTTCGGCCACCTCCTCCCCGATGAAGAATCGGGTTGGAGGGCACTTGATGAATACCGGTCTGCAACTTCGCCCTCCAACCCGCGCCTTTCGCGGGGAGGAGGTGGCCGAAGGCCGGAGGTGGGGGCCACATGCGACTATTGCAAACAGCCCTTAATGCAGTCAATTCATGGGGCCGTTGGTATAACTTATTAGGGCCTGTCCTCATTTAAGCCACACCCATGCGCAGGCGAGATGAACGCCTGCGAGGAAGTTTCTTGCGGTTTTCTCGTAGCGCGTTGCGATGCCCCGGAAGTGTTTGATTGTGCAGAAGAAGCGCTCGACAAGATTGCGCTCGGCATAGAGCGCAAAGTCACAGTCCCGTTTGATCTTGCGGTTTGACTTTGGCGGGATCACCACCGTGATGCCACGCACTTCGAGGCTCTGGATGAAGCTGTCCGCGTCATATCCCTTGTCTGCGAGCAGTGATTGCGCGGCAATGTCTGCTGTCAGCGTTTCAGCTTGCGTGATGTCATGGACCTGGCCTTTTGTCAGTGAGACCCGTAGGGGATTGCCCAGCGCGTCCACGACAACATGTATTTTTGTTGTAAGCCCGCCACGCGAACGGCCTATGGCCTGGTCGCAGTCATCTTTTTTTGAGCGCCCGCGCTGTGCTGATGGGCGCGCACGATCGTCGCGTCGATCATTGCGTATTCATTGTCGGGATCATGAGCCAAGACCTTGAAAAGATTCTCCCAAACACCGCTCTTGGCCCAGCGCGAGAACCGCGTGTGGATGTTTTTCCAGGCCCCGAAACGCTCAGGCATATCCCGCCACGGCGCTCCAGACCGGAACTTCCAGATCACAGCCTCGACAAACAGGCGATTGCCCCTCTCACTATTGCGACCAACCGTACCCGGTCGTCCCGGCAACAACAACTCGATCCGTGAAAACTGATCATCCCGCAAACCATATCGCTTCATCAAAAAAACCTCCAGAGAAGGTTCTCCATGAATCACGCTTCAACTGATTTGTGAATCCCGTATTTGAGGACAGGCCCTAGAACAAATCATTTATGATGAGACAGATACCATTTGGGTGGACGAAATGAGGCGCGCGAAATGGCGTGAAGAAAACGGAAAATCTATATGCGGGCCTTCGCCGACCAGTGATGCGAGGGCGAAGACGTGCGTCCAAGATTCAGATGTAGAACAGTTGGGCGGGCATTACTATCGGCAATTGGACAACTACTGACTTGCGCTTGCTGACTATGGCTGGACAATGTTGTGTCATTGCGGTTTGCCTAGTTGTCACTTGGGAAATAATTGATAGTCAGGTCACTTCCCCACCCGTTCCGCATAGCCATCCACCAGCGCCCTGATCATTTTCTGATAGGGCACGTGTTGTTTCTTTGCTTCGCGCTTGAAGAACTCAATGCTGCGGCGTGACAGGCTCAATGTCACTTTCACGCTGTCATCTTTCAGCACCAGTTCAGACGCATGAGGCAGGAAGTCCTTTACGATATTTACAGCACCTATTTCGCCCTTGGTGTATTCGACTCTTTGCTTCGTCATTGGACCGAATTCCGTCGCAGTTGTGCTAATCAAACTTTCGGACTATAAATTGTTGTAACCAAATTTTCTACACTGTCGCCAAAAACCCACTGAGGCCATTGTGACCAAACCTGTCATTTTCACTATATCTGCCGCCTGGGACGATGAGGCTTCGGTTTGGAGTGGGCATTGTGATGACATTCCCGCTGCTGCTGATGCGCCGACTTTGGATGGACTGTTGGCCAAGATGTCGGCAATGGCGCTGGACCTGCTGCCGGACAATCATCCGGGCGTGGCACCTGCGTCGGTTTACCTTCAACTCAATGCGTTGCGCGAAGCAGAGCCAGCGGCGGCATAATGGCACCACAGTTTGATCGGGCCTTGCGGGATTTGTTGCGAGGTGCTGGCTGCCAAATGGTCAGGCAGGGGAAGGGTAGCCATGAAGTTTGGCATAGTCCGCTGACCAAGCAGAATTTTGCCGTTCCCATTGGAATCCCAAGCCGTCACACCGCCAATGCAATCTTGCGGCAAGCTGGACTGCCGAAGGCATTTTGAAAAAACAGCCCCAGTCGCCCGGGGCCGTCCACTTCAATCGCTCTCCTAAACCCTCACCCCGCCACATAAACAAACGCGCCATCCTTCGCCTCTGCCCGGCCCAGACCCGGATAGGCCCAGTGGTAGCCCAGCATTTGTTTTTTGTCTGCAACCGCCATGTCCAACAATTTCCTGCGGTTTTTGCCTGCGGTTTCGCCATCGCTGTCGAAGCCGAATTTCCATTCGGGGTGGGCAAAGAAAACGCTTGGCACAGTGATGGCGTCGCCCACCAGAATCAGACCGTCGCCGCCTGCGAGTTCAAACGAAACATGTCCCGGTGTGTGGCCCGCTGTGTCGATCACGCCAACACCGGGCAGCAGTTCAACGCCGGGTTTGAAGGTGGTGAGCTTGTCCTTGATGGCGGTCAATTGGCCTTGAATGCCCTTGACCATGCCTTGCATGGCTTCCGGCATTTTTGCGGCGAGATCGGGGGCAGACCAGAAATTCACTTCATTTTCGGCCATGTGGAATGAAGCGTTGGGGAAGGTCAATTTTCCATCGGAACCAACAGCGCCAAACAAATGATCGGGGTGGGCGTGGGTGAAGACCACTTTGGTGATGGCCCCGGCATCCAAGCCCGCAGCCTTGATGCTTTCCAACAGCATGCCCGCGGTTTTGCCCATGCCGCCGCCTGCGCCTGTGTCAAACAAGATCAGGTCCGCGCCGGATTTGGCGAGGACGACATTGACCTCAGGCGCAAATACATCGCCCGCCTGTACGGCAGCACCCATCAGGGCTTTCAGTTCTTCCGGCTTGGCATCGGGGCTGACGATGGCGAGAGGCAATTGCAAGGTGCCATCGCTGACCACGGTGAGGTCAAAAGCACCATGCTTGAAACTGTGCGGGCCGGCCAGTGCGAGGGCCGAATGTGGCAATACGCCAGCTGCAATCAATGCTGACGCGACGCCCAAGAATTTGCGGCGATCCATGGTGATAAATTTGGAGTTTGAGGATATGAACATTGGCACTCTCCTGTGGTTGTTTGTATGGTTATCTGACGTAATGTTACGTCTTTGATGTAACAAGATTGATCACAATATTGTGTACGAAAGGAATCGGCAAATGGCTTTCTGGTCCAAGTGGTTTTCATCCAGCGAAGGCGCTTCGGCTGAGGGTGCGGTCAAGACATTGGAGTACAAAGGCTATCTGATTGAAGCCACGCCCTACAAAGAGGCTGGCCAATGGCAACTGGCGGGACAAATCAGCAAAGACGGGCGCCAGCACAAATTTGTGCGGGCCGACAAATTTACATCGAAAGACGAGGCCGCCGATATTGCCATTTCAAAAGGCCAATTGATTGTCGATCAATCGGGCGAACGGATTTTTGGCTGAATTCAACCAATCACATAGTTGAAGCTCACCGAAATGCGATCACCTTCGGCACGGTTCAACGGCACTTCGTGGCGCAGCCAGCTTTCCCACAGCAGCAATGAGCCAGCTTCCGGCATAAATGCGACTTGCGATTTGAATTCCTCTGGCGCGTTGGCTTTGCGGGGCGGGGCGGCCATCATCATGGCAAGCCGTGGGTCTTCATAGACGAGGGGCCCGGAACCTGTTGGCACCTTGATATAGCATGTGCCGCTGATCACGCTGTTGGTGTGGATGTGGCCAGTGTGGCTGCCGCCTTCGGGCAAGACATTCACCCACATTGAATCGCAGATGGGTTTGCGTTTGCCGATGTTCCAATGCTGGGCCTTTGTGAATGCTGCGGCATGGACATCAAGGAGTTTCACCAGTTTTTTGAAGACTGCATGATGATCAGCCAGATTGTGCAGGGAGCCATAAGACGTATAGCCGGGGTAGCCATGCTTCTCGCACCACGTGTTGCCGGGGCCATCGCTTTCGGCCAAATCAAGGGACGCCACTTCGATGGCGGCGTTGAGCACTGCGGGAATGGCCTTGTCGGCGCGGTAGATATGGGTGGGGAAAAGCGTGGTGATTTTGCTCATGATCCACAGCGCTTAGCGTGTCTGGGCAGGAGGCAGCAAGTGCTCTATAGGAGGGCCAAGAAACGTGAGGCGTGAAAAAAATGGGTTTTCCAAATAGGTTACTTGAGGGCTATGGCAGTTTTCGCAACGGGCGTTACGCCGATGAAGCGGAGCGTTACAAGCGGTTGGGCGCGGGGACGCAAAAGCCGACTGTCATGATCATCGCATGCTGCGACTCGAGGGCAGCACCTGAAACCATATTCGATGCAGGGCCCGGCGAGATTTTCGTGTTGCGCAATGTGGCCAACCTTGTGCCGGCCTATGCGCCGGATGGCAAGCATCATGCGACCAGTGCGGCAATCGAGTTTGCGGTTTTATCACTGATGGTTTCCCATGTGGTTGTCATGGGGCATGGTCGCTGTGGCGGCATTGGTGCCATTGTGAATGGTGGCGATCCGCTGGCCGAAAGCGATTTCATCGGCAAGTGGATGTCGGATGTCAAAGGCATCGCCGAAGTGGTGCGGGAAGACCATGAGGAAGGCCATGTGCACGATTTGCAAACAGCGGTGGAACATGCATCCGTCGAACATTCCCTCGCCAACTTGCGCACCTTCCCGTGGATTCGCATGCGCGAGAAAAAAAGCGAAGTAAGTTTGCATGGGGCCTGGTTTGATATCGGACTGGGGGAACTGCATGTTTATGATGAGGTGGAGAATAGTTGGGGGCTGGTTTGATTGGTAATTGGCCAACGAAGAGACCTCATCAGTCGCGTTGCGACAGCTTCTCCACAGGAGAAGCGACACTCACTGATGGTTGTGCCTTGGTTCACGGCTTTCAAGCTTGCCCCTTCCCCTTTGCAGAAGAGCAGCGACAGTCACTGCTGGTTGTGCCTTGGTTCACGTCTTTCGAGGTTGTCCCTTCCCCTCTGGGGAAGGTGGCGCAACGCGCCGAATGAGGTCCCTTCGTTGACCACAAGCAACCACCCCACTTACTCTGGCACCAGCAATTCACATTCCGGAAATGCCGTCGCCAATAACTTTCGCGCCGCAAATCCTGCTTCCAGATCAAGGCAGTTGATCAAACCCAATCGAAAGCCGCCGGGGGGCATGGGGTGGTCCTTGCCGCTTTTGTTTTCGTGGAAGGTGATTTGCAGACTGGAGATGTGGGGCAGGCTGCGGATTTGTGTTTGCAATTGGGATGGGGGATGTCGCGGCACGATGCCGTGACTGGCGAAAAGTGGTACGGAATAGCCGATCATGCGGGGTTCTTCATGAAGGTGCCACTGGCCCTTGGCATAGAGCCCCACCAAGGCATCAAACCACGGGCGGCCATAGAGATCGCACCATTGATCGGCAAAGCGCAGATGCACTTCGATGATGCTGCCGCCGATGCTTTCGAAGTTCAGCATGCCTGTGTAGGTGGGCAAAAGCCGGGCAATCCAGTCGGTCAAATATTGAGCCAATCCAGCACGTTGTCCTGACTCAATCACCCAGTGCTTGAACATGCCTTCAAGCCAGGGTTGGCCTGCCGCATGGCACAGCCATTTGGCCTCGCCCTGCACGACCGCGACGTCGGTGGAAATGTGTTCGCCTTGCAAAAGCGGCATCCAGAAATGCCCTGCCGCGCTGTGGTGTTGCATTTCCAGGGATGAATTCATGATGCGGCTGCCAAGCCCCATGCCTTTCAAGTTGATGATGGGCTTGGAAAACACCGGATAGGATGGCGGTTCGACACCATGGGGGCCACACGGGAGATTCTGTGAGGCAGCGATTTTCAGCTTGTCATAGACCCACCGATATTCAGGATACCAGGGCCAGGCATCTATATCATCAGTAGGAATGAAAACATCGTCCGGGCAAGCGACATTCTCAAAATACTGAAACCGCCAGGGATCGCGTTCACAAATCGGCATGGGAGATTGTTAGAACATGATGTTGGCAATTGGAATTGGTTTTCCCAAAGATTTTTACGCAGCTGTTACCCGTTGTTCGGTTCTCGCGCCAAAGCTGTCACGCACGGTGCCCGCGCCTTCGCGGGCCTCGAAGGGCTGGTGGAGTTGGTTTTTGCACCCACAACTACTACAAATCCTACTTGATCTCCCAAACCACATTCACATCAACTGAAAGCGTCTGTTCGCCTTGGGCGATGGGGACATCGGCGGATTCGGCGCGGGCTTTGGTGGCGTAGACCACGGGGGGCTGATAGCCGCCGCCTTCACTTACGGAGAAAATATTCCCCAGCGCGAAACCACCAGCTCCGGCATAGATTTCAGCCTTGCGGTGGGCTTCGGCGATGGCGGTCTTGCGGGCTTCATCCAGCAGCAGATCAGCCGTGG
>JANOVS010000072.1:0-18208 GCA_031417515.1 Hyphomicrobiales bacterium | reverse complement strand
GCGCGGTGCTGACTTACGGTTTGGCAGTGGGCACAACCGGAGCCAGCGCCTTTGGCGCACTCACGGTGAATGCCAATGGCGGCTACTCGTTTGCTGTCAACTCCGCCGCCGTCAACGCCTTGGCTGCAGGTGCCACCACATTGGTCAGTTTTGATGTCAGCGTCACTGATCAGCATAACGCTTCCGCCACCACGACGATATCGTTTGATCTCACGGGTGCCAATGATGCAGCCATCATCTCAGGGGTCAGCAGTGGCGCTGTCACTGAAGATGCCGTTATCAATATGGTCATCGGCGATCTGAACGCCACGGACGTCGATGGCCCTCCGGACAGCTTCACGGCAGTGGGTGCCGGCGCTGCAACGGCAAATGGCTACGGCACCTATGCCGTGGATGCCACGGGCCACTGGACCTATACCCTGAACAATAGCAATGCCGCGGTGAACGCCTTGAACAACGCAAGCGCCCCGTTGACTGACAGCTTCACCGTTTTCACTACAGACGGGCCAAGCCAAGTGGTGAGCATCACCATCAATGGCCATACGGATGTCACTGCTGTGGTTGTGCCGCCTGTATTTACGGGCGGGGGCGATCCGAATGATTTTGATAGTCTGATCGCTGGAACAAATGGTTCTCCAACGAATGGCCCTGATGTTCTGTTTGATGGCTCGCCTTTTGATGGGTCAATCAATCTGGGTGACGGAAATGATATCTATTATGCTGGCCCCGGCAACGATGGATCAATTTCCGGAGGTGGCGGCAATGACACCATCTACGGTCAAGCCGGAAATGATGACATCAACGGCAACAATGACAATGACTTGCTCTTCGGCGGCTCCGGCAACGACACGATCAGCGGCAATAATGGTAACGACACCATCTTCGGCGGTTCAGGCAATGACATAATCACGGGTGGCGGCGACAATGACTTTATCACGGGTGGTTACGGCGCTGACATCATTGATGTATCGCAGGGCAATGATACGGTGAACTATCTGAGCTTGCTGGATACTGGAGACATTATCAACGGCTTCAACGGCAACGGAGCCGCACCAGGTGGCGACATCTTCGATCTGTCGGCCATTGATGCTAGCTCGGTGTTGGCGGGAATGCAGGCATTGGATTTCACGGGCACCACTGCCAATGACTTTGGTGTGTGGTTTGAAACCGACGGCACCAATTCCAAGGTTTACGTTGATACAAATGGCAATACAGCAACGGCTGAATTGTCGTTCACTGTCAATAATGTCAATGTTCTCTTTGCCAATGACTTCGATTTCACGCCATAAGCTTGTGAATCAATAACGCTCCTGGAAGCAACGAAATGAAAGTTTCGTTGTTTCCAACTGAGCACGTGGCACCCTATGCCGTCGCGCCCGTCAGCAACTTTACCAGGGGGGCCAGATATTCTGCCCAACGTTGCATCACGGATGTGGGTTTTTCGAAAACTTCGGGTTCTCGAGCCGCCACGCTGACGGATTGGTGCAGCATTGCAATGGCAGCGACGGCTTGCAGGCGGAATTTGATTGGCTGTTCAGCACTGACCAGTTGTTTGACCACAGGTTTTGGCAATTTATTGGCAGTTTTGCGGGGGGCTGCGGCGGGCAGCACGTCACCCAGTTCAGCGTTGCTGGCAACCAACACGACGGGAGCGGTGCGGCGCTTTTTCAAATCGCGGGTGGCAATGTTGATCCAGCGGCCCTTGGCATTCACCGAATACACTGGTGCATAGCGCATGATGCTGTCGTGGCGCAGCACGCGATTGTCTTGGTTGTCGAGGATGTAGTTTTCGTTTTTGACTTTCACCGACAACACGGCATGGCCAATGCCGGCCTTGAGGTCGTTGACGATGACAATGCGCAATTGATCTTCGGCAAATCCCAATGCGCGCAGCGATGCATATTTCAACAGCACATAGTCTTCACAGTCGCCGCGACCTTTCAAGGATTCCAGCGGTGTTGCCCAATAATCTGCTGAGCGAAAGGCCAAGCGGTCGTCAGTATAATCTATCGCCGCATTGGCGAAGCGATTGACCTGGATCAGTTTTGCCTTGGCGGAGAGGGTGCTCCACTGCCCAAGTTTTGACCGCCACTCCCGCAATTGCGCCGGGCATTTGGCGGAGCCTGCATCGCAGGCCTTGTAACTTGCCGCTTCGATGGAAAGCTTGCGTTTGGCCTTGTACCAGTTGGCAAGGCCTGTCGTCGCGTTGGTTTCCAGTTCAATCGACTGAAATACACCCATGGGGGCGAAGGCGGCAGAAGTGTTCGGGTCGAGGGTGGTGGTTTTGGCTGCGAAAGCTGGGGTGGTTGTCACTGCCGCAAACATCAGAACGGCAGCACCAGCAAGAACACTACCTTTCGCGCAGGGCTTCCTGGCGGGCCTTGTTGATTGGCTTGAGCAAGTAATCCAGAACACTCTTTTTCCCCGTTAGAATGTCGACTGACGCGACCATTCCGGGGATGATAGGAAGTTCTTCTTTGCCGGCTTTTAAGCGGTTCTCTAAAGTTTTAACGGTTACGAGGTAAAAACTCTCTCTCAGCTGTTCATCGTAAACAGAGTCTGCAGAAATCAGTTCAACATTTCCCTCAAGCCCGCCATAGATTGAGAAATCGTAAGCGGTCAGTTTCACAACGGCACGCTGCTTGGGGTGGACAAAGGCAATGTCGGCGGGGCGAATGCGGGCTTCAACCAACAAGGCATCATCCAGCGGCACTATTTCGAGGATGGTTTGACCCGCCTGAACCACGCCGCCCACGGTGTTGGCATTCAATTTGTTGACGATACCGGCCACGGGGGATTTGATGTCGGTGCGCGCAACACGGTCCTTTGCGCCGCGCAGGGTTTCGTCTGACACAGACAATTCAGCTTCAACCAGAGACAGTTCTGATCGCGCTTCCTCCCTGAATTTTTGTCGCTGCTCCAACATCAGTGCTTTGGCTTCGCGTATGGACGCATCAAGTTTTGGCAGTGTTTCCTTCAGAACATTCATTTGGCCACTGGCATCGGCAACCTCTCTTTGCAAGCGGATCAAGTCAGTCTTGGAAACGATGCCACGGTCAGCCAACGGTTTCTTCAGTTTCATTTCCTGATTGGCAAGCGCAAAGACTTCCTTGGCCCGGTCCATCGAAGCTTTTGCCTCTTTCAATTCAAGCAGCCGCTGTTCGACGCGTTCCTGCAAGACGTCCAACTGTGACGCCAGGCTCTTTTGCCGGTCTTTGAACAAGCTGAGTTCATTTGACACAATTTTGGGAGCACGCTTGTTCAAATCAGCGGGGAAAGCCGGAAGCTGTTCAAGGTCGCCATCGGCTTCGTGCTGCAGCCGCGCTGACTTGACGCCAAGTGCCAGGGCTTTTGCGGCAACTTCACCAAGATTGGATGAAAAGCCTGTATCGTCAATACGAACAAGTACATCGCCTTTCTTGACGGCATCACCCGTTCTGACCAGCACTTCCTTGATAATGCCACCTTCAAGACTCTGCACGAGTTGGGTTTTACTTGAGGCAATCACCTTGCCATCGCCGCGCGTTACTTCATCGAGTTTTGCAAAGCCCGCCCATGCCACAAAGGCGATGATACATACGGCTGCTGCCAATATAGATACCATGCCATAAAATGGTGTTTTTTCACGCAGCGCGGCATCATATTCCGACGCCATATCCAAATTGTGTCTTTTCCGAAACATGGATTTTGACTTTGCCTTTTTAACGCCCCAGCCGCTGTTCGCATAACACGGCTAAAACCAATTGTCAGGCAATCCCTTTGGTGCCGTTAACCACCTTTGCAGGTGTTTGGAAAATGCGCCCATACAGCCGTCATTCGATAATCCATTCAATTGAATTTGGTGCAAAACCAAGTTATAGTGGCAGCAGACTATTGGGAAGGCGCTGCATATCATGCCCCGTGTCGAGCGATCGCGGATCATCAATTTGGTGGCGTGCCTATTTGTGATGGCTTCAACAGTCGGCTGTTCCAATACGATTTCGCAACAATTGCTGAATGGGCGGGCTGGACCAGAAATCAACATGCCGGTCAATAATCTTGCCGTGCCACCCGCCGACGCCCTGCAAACTGCAATGCCGGAACAAAATCCGGCTTTCGTCGAAGAGAGCACGCTGCCTGCAGATGTGCCGACCCTGAGTGACCTGTCATCCCGGCCCATTGAAGGCATAGATGCACCCAAGGTCGGGTTGTCTTTGGAAGAAGATTCGGCCGCGCAAAAAATTGAAGAAACGGTTCTGTGGCGTGGCAGGCGCAGCGCCGATGGCTTGGATTTGGCAAATCGCAACGGTGCCTTGTGTTCTGGTATCGACCGCGATTTTTCTGCCCAACACACAATAAGGGTCGCCTGTAGCGATGGCCGAATCGGCACTGTAAAGCTGACACCAAATACCCGTCGTGCGCAGATTGCTTTCAAGGGTGGTCCAGCTGAAGCTGTCGATTTGGAAAATTAAGAACCTATCCGTAAACAATATCTTTTCGATTTTTACTTCGGCAGCGCCTTCCACCGGATGCCGGTGCGCAGCACAAACTAGATGCCCTCAAATACACGTCGCGGATCAAGTCGCTTGCGGCCACCCCCGGCTTTCCGCGCGTATTTCTTCTTGCGGCTTCGCCGTTTGCGTTCCGGAACCAACGGAGCGGCAATCGACCAAAGCTCATCCGTCACGTCCCACGTTTGCACACGCTTTCTGGCTTCCGGCATGGTTCTCTCCAATCACGCCATCTCCAGTGAAGATCGTAAAAATACTGTTTACGGATAGGATCTCAATCTCACTTCGCGTGAAATCCCGCAATGTCAGAAAACTGCGGTTATGGATTTCATGTGACATTGAGTGGTTCTTTCAACTTACGCATCGCCGGCAATGGGGCACGTCATGCAATGGCTGCCACCGCGACCACGGTCCAGTTCGGCACCGTGAATAGTGATGACTTCTACGCCGGCCTTGCGCAGCAATGGGTTGGTGTAAACATTGCGGTCGTAACCAATGACCACACCGGGTTCGAGGGCAATCAGATTGTTACCGCCATCCCACTGCTCGCGCTCTTGTTCAGCGGAAATGCGCAACCGCTACAGAAGTTCCATAATGGCGATCAGTCGAGTCTGGCACTTGCTATTTGGGAACCATGTGAACCCGGCGGCGTTTCCTACTCGAGTAAATAGGAGAGCCAAAATAAGTGACGTTCAAAACACAAAAATTCGCAAACTTATGTTGATGCCCTGAGCAAGGGAAACATGGCCACAGTGGGAAAACTTCTGTCCAACGATGTCGTATGGCCCCAGCCATCTCTCGGGCCTGCACGGTGGCAAACAGAAAATCTTTGCGCATCTCGGCAAATTCATGGAACTCAGCGACAACACCTTTCGGGTGACCAAAGTTGGATCCGCCATGGCAAACGGAGACAGGGTTCGGCTATATTGCATTGCATGGCAAAAAATCCTGACCGCAAACTCTCAATGGATGGCGACGATAGACTGGATTTGCATTTGTGCAATGTCAGCGGTGTTTTTCAACGGCATACGCCTACTCTCGTGCGGTTCTTGAGGGCCAGCGCCGCCTTCATTGTCCCAACGCGAAAGATCCATTTGCAATTGTGCGGTTTGTTGCCGATGTTTCAAGTTCACTTTTTGTAACATTTGGAAAATGCGATGATCCGCGCGAGGGTGAAGGCAAAAAAACTGCGTCAGGCCGAGATAATCACTTTGAGCGCCTTGGTCTTCGCCGCATTTGCAAAGGTGTCATAGGCCTCAAGAATTTGATCAAACCTAAACCGATGCGTGATCAGCAATTTCGGATCAAGCTTGTGGGATTGCAGAACATTCATCAGCATCGGTGTGCTGACCGTATCGACCAGCCGCGTGGTAATGCTGATATTGCGGTCCCATAGTTTTTCGAGATGCAGATCGGCCTTCGTACCGTGCACGCCGATATTGGCGATCACGCCGCCAATGGCCACAATCTCCTGGCACATTTCAAAGGTGGCCGGGATTCCCACTGCTTCAATGGCCGTGTCAACACCACAGTTTTTCGTGAGCTTCATGACCGCCGCAACAGCATTTCCATCTCCACTGTTAACCGTCGCCGTCGCACCAAAACGCTTGGCAATGGCAAGGCGGTTGTCATCAAGGTCAATCATGATGATCTCGGCTGGTGAATAGAACTGCGCGGTCAGGAGTGCAGCAAGGCCGATCGGTCCGGCACCAACGATGGCAACAACATTGCCGGGTCGAATTTTGCCGTTGAGTACGCCACATTCAAACCCGGTGGGCAAAATATCGCTCAGCATGACAAGCGCTTCTTCATCTGCACCCTCAGGGATGGGGTAGAGGCTGGTATCAGCGTGGGGAATGCGGACAAATTCGGCTTGGGTGCCATCAATACTGTTGCCCAAAATCCAGCCCCCTGATGTACAATGGGAATACATCTGCTTTCGGCAATACGCGCATTTTCCACACGAGCTGATGCAGGAGATCAAAACCTTGTCCCCTACTTTGAAGGCGGTCACTGCTGGCCCTACTTCCTCAACAACACCAACACCTTCGTGCCCCAGAATGCGACCGGGCTTGCACGTTGCAACGTCACCTTTGAGGATGTGCAAGTCAGTGCCGCAAATCGTTGTCTTGCCGACTTTGACGATGGCGTCTGTCGGCGCGGTGATGCCGGGCTTTGGGCGTTCTTCGACAGCTTTGCTGGCCGGGCCCAAGTAGACGAGCGCTTTCATAAATGTAATCCTCGACTTGTTTCAGTCTTGAAATGTACGAGCCGATGATGATCAGAGATAGGCTCGGAAACTACCTAGTCGAAGTGGCGCTGCAACGCGCATGAGTAGTTTCCGAAACTATCCATCTGTCAGTCACATTGACTAACTTCAATGCCTAACATGCCGTCTGGCCGAATATTCTCGATCAGCGCCTGCCATTTGCGACTTGGAAAATTACATGTCAAAATCCCAGAAGCCTGCTGCCTCGATTCAGGGACTCACCGATGCAGATGTGCAAAGCAAGCTAAGTGCTGACGGCTTCAACGAATTGCCCCGGGCTGGCCAGCGCACACCGCTTCGCATTATTCTGGAAGTTCTAAAGGAGCCGATGCTTTTGCTGCTTCTGGTTGGCGGTGGAATTTACATGGCTTTGGGTGAAATGCAGGATGCCATCATCCTGGTGGCCTTCGCCATGATGTCGGTGATTATTACTGTCATTCAGGAGTCACGCACAGAACGCGTGCTGGACGCATTGCGCGATTTGACCAGTCCGCGCGCACTGGTCATCCGCGATGGTGAGCGAAAACGCATTCCTGGTCGCGATGTTGTGCAAGGTGATGTCATGGTTTTGGCTGAAGGCGACCGCGTGCCTGCCGACGCGGTGCTGCTTGAAGCAAATGACTTGCAAACCGATGAATCACTATTGACGGGAGAGTCGGTGCCCGTGCGCAAGCTTCCAGGCGATGGCACAGTGCCTGCAACCGCGCAACGCCCCGGTGGTGATGATTTGCCAAGTGTCTATTCCGGTTCCTTGGTCGTGCGGGGATCGGGACTAGCCATGGTGATTGCGACGGGCATTCGCAGCGAAATTGGCAAGATCGGTCACTCCTTGAGCACACTCGAAACTGAACCGCCACGGTTGCAGGCACAAACCCGCCGACTGGTTCGGATTTTTCTGATGATTGGCACACCTTCAACAATTCTCGTGGTGCTACTCTACGGGTTCTATCGCGGAGGTTGGCTTGACGCATTGCTCGCTGGCATCGCTGTGGGAATGTCGATGCTGCCGGAAGAGCTGCCAATTGTCCTCACGGTGTTCATGGCCATGGGGGCGTGGCGTCTGTCACAGGCCCGCGTTTTGACACGCCGTGCCGCTGCAATTGAAACGCTGGGTTCAGCAACGGTGCTTTGCACCGACAAGACTGGCACACTGACAGAAAACCGCATGACGATTGCGGAAGTCTGGTCAAAGGGTATGAAAGCGCCTTGGACCAGCACGGCGGAGGCTGGAAAATTGCCGCCTGCGCTATTGCCGTTGGCAGAGTCTGGATTGCTTGCCAGCGCACCCATTCCCTTTGATCCCATGGACAAGGCTTTTCATGAACTGGGCCAAGCGCAAATGACAACACCTGATCAAGGGCTGGAGTTGGTGCACACCTACGGCTTGCGACCGGATCTCCTCGCCATAACGCAAGTCTGGAAATCCAAGTCAGGTCGTACGCGGCAAACAGTTGCCGCCAAAGGTGCACCAGAAGCCATTGCCTCACTTTGTCATCTTAGTGCCAAAGACCTTGCTGCAGTCACAAAGTCCATCAACACAATGGCCGCTGCGGGCTTGCGCGTATTGGGTGTCGCCAGTGCAAACCTCTCAGGTGGGAAATATCCCCCGTCGCCGCGCGATTTCAAGTTCAAGTTCTTGGGCCTCGTTGGCCTTGCTGATCCCCTGCGCAAAACTGTTCCCGAAGCCGTAAAGCAATGTCGTTCAGCTGGCATCAAGGTCGTGATGATCACCGGCGATTATCCCGCAACAGCACAAGCCATCGCCAAGCAGGCTGGCATTGCAAGTGACGAAGTTGTCACCGGCGATCAACTGGCAAAACTCAGCGACGTTGAACTGGCGACGCGCGTGCGAACAACAACGGTGTTTGCGAGGATCATGCCGGAACAAAAGTTGCGCATCGTCAATGCAATGAAAGCCAACGGCGAAATCGTTGCCATGACAGGCGACGGCGTCAACGATGCGCCATCCTTGAAGGCCGCACATATCGGCATCGCCATGGGCGGGCGCGGCACCGATGTGGCGCGCGAGGCGTCGTCGATTGTGTTGCTGGATGATGACTTTGGTTCAATCGTGACAGCCATCACACTGGGTCGCCGCATTTATGACAACCTGCGCAAAGCCGTCGGTTTCATCTTCGCCGTGCATGTGCCCATAGCAGGACTTGCGCTGTTACCATTGATGTTCGGCCTGCCAATCCTGTTTGGCCCCATGCACATCGCATTCCTTGAAATGGTCATTGATCCCGTCTGTTCCCTCGTCTTCGAGGCCGAGTCAGCGGAAGACGATGTGATGAGCAGAAAACCACGTGCGCCCGAAGAAACCCTGTTCCCGAAATCAATGATCATCTGGAGCCTGTTCCAAGGTGCGGTCGCTTTTGGGCTTGTCGCTTGCATTTTCGTCTTTGCACTGTACCAAGGCATGCCTGATACGGAAGTGCGTGCGCTGACATTCTTCTCATTGGTCATGACAATTGTTGGCCTGATCTTTGTCAATCGCTCGTTCAGCTCTTCAATCGTCACAGCACTGACAAGGCGCAATCCCGCACTCCGCTGGGTGCTCCTCAGCGTTACAGCAATGCTGGGCGTGACATTGCTATGGCCATTTGCGCGCGCACTGTTCCGCTTCGGCCCGCTGCATTGGAACGATCTGGCCGTGACACTTGCCGCAGGGATCGTTGTGTTGGTTGTGCTGGAGTTTGTGAAATCGATGTTGCGCCGCAACGTGCAGGGGTAATTCATTGAAGTGTCAGGAATGTTTCACACAAATTTGACCGACGCCCTGACGTGAAACTTGAAACACGCTGATTTGAGTCTACCTCCAGAACCAAAGCCTGGTCGGATCGTCCAGGTAGATTCTGAGGCTGCCGGTATTGCATCACCTATTGTAAACTGCCGTTGTGAGAGTGGGCATCCGTTCAAATGTTCGACTGATGGAGCAGCCCAGCCCCCAATTGAAGGAAAACACTCATCGGCCAAGTTGTTTGGCACTGACAGACACGGTCCGCCGAACCAGAAGTCGCTTCGGGAACTTCTTTGTCCCAAGCGTGTTCTATTACCAATCCGCTCGAGGGCCATGCCACATATCGGGCGTGTGCCAGGACCAGCCTAGCGACTTTGCGGACGCATCGGGCAGGTGTAGTTTGCCGTTTGGGTTTGGCTCATCGTGTGTCCTGCTGGCTGACTGTTGCCCGTTTGATTGCTTCCAGAAGGTCGATTTCGCGAAAGGGTTTTTCAACCACAATGTCGCCGGGTGTGCGACGCCGTGTGCCAAATCTGTCGCCTGTCACAAAAACATGAGGGATGAAACGATCGCCAAGAATCGTGTCAACGGCCGAAATTCCGCTTCCAACTTTCAGGTGCACATCAACAATCATGAGTTCGGGTTGAAAACGGGCGGCCGCTGTGACAGCACCCGCTTCCGTTCGTTCGACAGCGCAGACGCTATGGCCCAATCCAATGAGCATGTCTGAAAGAAGCATCCCGATCATGATGTCGTCCTCCACCACCAGAATGTTAAGTGCTTTCACGGGTTCATGTCGGTGGTGTGTGGGCTTCAACGAACCAGAGTTGTTGGTCGATGCCGCGGGAGATTTCAGTGAAGAGGTCAGAGGTATCAGCATCACCAAATTTCTCTGACTCGGAGATCGCGGCGCGCGCCGACTGGCCAAAGGCCGCGAGCATGGCTGCTACAGCAAAGAGATGACTGGCCGCATCAGCGATGCCATGTGGATAAGGCACCAGAAACGACCGTGCGGCGGCCACTTGAATTGTGCCATGTGCAGTGCCGCCCAGACCGCCAGCGCGTTCAGCCATCATATCTGAATACTCTTCAACCTGCTCGGAAACCTTGTCGAAGAGTTGGTGAACAGCGATGAAGCTTGGACCTCGCACATTCCAATGGGCCTGCTTGACTTGGGCGTGGAGATCAATAGCGGCGGCCAAGTGTTTGTTGAGAAGTTCGACTGATTGGCCGCGAATGTTTTCAGACAAGGTGTTGTGGGTGAACTGCATTTTAAAATCTCCAATTTGGCATGAGTGTGACGAGCGCTATGCCGCTCACATCGGATAAGTATACATGCTGTAATAGGTGAGATGTTTCTCGTGATAGGCACCATCAACGGTGATGACAGGATCATAAGGTGGACTTTTCTTGACCGTCTCGCGGTCCACATTCAGATAAATGACCTCTGCCACCCAATCGATTTTGAGTATTGACCGTGGTGCGATCAGCACGCGTTCGCCCGGCCACCAATTTCCAGTGTCAACTGTGAGATAGCGCACCACCCAGTCTGAATCGTCGATCAGAACATCTTCGACAGCGCCAATTTCGCCATCGGTGGCGTGAATGCCGTAGCCCGTTATGGTGTGGATGCTGCGCAAATGCGGGTTGCCCCAAATCAGGTTCGGGCCTTCAGTTTGTGCGTCCGGATTCCGGTAAGGCAAGTTCATCGTCACATCGGTCGGCACCGCCATGATCAAGCTTACAGGAGAAAAACTGCCATCCCAGTATGGATCCCAATCATAATGATCATAGAGATGCGCTTCGGATTGGCGCGAAACGGGTAAGTCCGTATCGACATCCGGACTGTCTTTCACTTGCGCCCGGGTCAATTTTACCGGAAACTGCCGTTCCTCAACATCAGGAGTGCCCAACACGAAAGGCGGAAGCAGCACTTTTCGGCCGGGTAGCCAATTGCCTGTATCGACAACCAGCCAGCGCACAGCCCAAGTCATGTCATCAACCAGCAGGTCTTTGACGCTGCCCATCTCGCCGTCGGTCTCTGTGATGGCGTAACCGTTGATCGCTGATGCATTCCACAACATGTCCTGCTCCTTCAGAGAGTTGAATGGGCACATTATCGGCCGATGGCAGTGGAAAAACAGCCTCGGAAACTACTCAGAACCAAAGTAGGATTAAGTCCGGGGGATGGAACAAATAGCGTAGTGTTGCGTTTCGTCACTTATACAGCTGTTACCGAGAGTACATTGCCGGATGCCAAACAAAGCTTCGCCAAAGGCCAAAGCCGTGGTGCCACAACCGCGCCCGTCTCGCGAAGGGGCGTCTCGCGAAGGGAACGGCCACTTGGTTGTTGGCATCGGCGCATCAGCGGGTGGGCTGGACGCTTGTCGGAAGCTTCTTGATGAAATGCCGGTCCCGAACGGTATGGTTTTTATAATCGTGCAGCATCTTGAACCCAACCACGACAGTCTCATGGTTGATCTCTTGGCCAGCCACACTGATATGACAGTGATACAGGCGAGTGATGGCATGCTGATTGCGCCTGACACTGTCTATGTCATTCCACCGGGGCGGTATCTGTCCTGCGAGGGACGTACACTACGGATAACCGAACCCGCCGAGCGCCACGGTGCCCGAATGCCAATTGATTTTCTCCTGAACTCCCTGGCGCTTGAATTTGGCGCACGAGCTGTAGGCATCATCCTTTCGGGAACCGGCTCAGACGGCAGTGCGGGCGTTCTCGCCATCAAGGCGAAGGGCGGTATGGTGATTGTGCAAGAATCTGGAGAAGCGGGCTACGACGGCATGCCAACAAGTGCCATTGCAACTGGCGCTGCCCATCACATTCTCGCCCTCGCCAAAATGCCAGCTATTCTCAAAGCCCACAGCTCGGAATCAAAGCCAAACGTCAAAGCTGCGCCGATTGTACTTCAGCCATCTGCCCCGGATTGGCTGCATGACATCATCGAACTTTTGCGAACGAAAACCAGCCATGATTTCACTCTTTACAAAAAAGGCACATTGCAACGCCGCATTGAGCGTCGCATGGCACTTGCGGGGATCAAAGTTGGCGACACTGCGCGTTACCTTGATATTCTGAGGGGTAACGTCAGCGAAACTGAGAACCTTGCAAAAGACCTGCTCATTAATGTCACACAGTTCTTCCGTGATCCCAAAGCCTTCGAAGTTTTGGGCGATACAATCATACCCGAATTGGTCAAAAATCAAAAACCCGGAATGCCGTTGCGCGTGTGGATTGCTGGTTGCAGCAGCGGTGAGGAAGCCTATTCACTCGCTATTTTGTTTCGTGAACATGTTACTGCATCGAAAAAACAGATAGAACTTCAGTTCTTCGCCTCCGATGTTGATGCGGATGCCGTTGCCATCGCCCGTGAAGGAAAATATCCAACCAGCATTGAAGCCAACGTATCGCCGGAGCGAATTGCCCGTTTCTTTTCCAAAGACGATCATGGCTACCGGGTGTCCACGGAACTTCGTTCAACTGTGATTTTCACGGTTCAGGATGTAATTTCGGATCCCCCGTTTTCGCGGCTGGACATGGTGTCCTGCCGCAACCTGCTGATCTATCTTGCTCCCGAAGCCCAAGCCAAGGTCATTTCGCTTTTCCATTTTGCCCTGCGTAAGGGCGGCTTTTTGCTGTTGGGCAGCTCAGAAACAGCGGGAGATATTGAAGGGCGATTCGAAGTGGTTTCGAAGCCAATTCGTATCTACAGGAACATCGGGCGTGGCCCCGTGGGAGATATTCGCTTGGGTGCCGGAGATGGTTCAAAGCCTCCTCCGCGCGCAAGTCCTGGTCAAACACCCGCGACCCCCACCGCCATGGGCGAACTCTGCCGTCGTCTGGTACTCGAAGGCTACGCACCAGCAGCAGTGTTGATCAACCGCAAAAACCAATGTGTTTTTTCGATGGGGCCGACGGACCACTATTTGCGGGTCTCGCCCGGTCTTCCCAGCCATGATTTACTCGCCATGGTGCCGCCGGACGTTCGCGCCAAACTCAAACTCGCCATACTGCAGGTTTTCGAGAACCGGTCGCGTACATCCGTTGCGGGTTGTCGCATGCGCCGTGAAGGCAAAGATGTAATCTTTTCCATCGATCTGCAACTTGTACCAAGCGACGACCTCCTTTTGATTTGTTTCATCGACACGCCTAAATCGGTCTCGAAGAAGAGTACAGACGAAACGCCACAAAACGTGGCCCATGTTGCTGAACTTGAACTTGAGCTCAATGCGGCCCGGCAAGAACTACAAACTGCGGTGCGCGACCTCGAGATTTCAGGCGAGGAACAGAAAGCAATCAACGAAGAGGCCTCTTCGGTCAATGAGGAATATCAGTCGACAAACGAAGAATTGCTGACGTCCAAAGAAGAACTACAATCGCTCAATGAAGAACTGACGGCTCTCAACAGCCAGCTTCAGGAAACGCTGGAGCGCCAACGGTCAACTTCCGACGATCTTCAAAACATCCTCTACAGCACCAATGTTGCAACGCTGTTCCTTGATATGAATCTCAATATCAGGTTCTTCACGCCAGCCACAAAGTCATTGTTCAATGTCATTCCTGGTGATGTTGGACGCCCGTTGACCGATCTCAATTCTTTGTCGGCTGACACAGCGCTGAGTACCGATGCCCGCGCCGTTTTGCGTGATTTGAACGCCATCGACCGGGAAATTGAAACGGGAACCGGCACCTGGTTCATGCGCCGCATTTTGCCCTACCGGACACATGGTGATGATGTGGAAGGTGTGGTGATCACCTTCACAGACATCAGCGAAAAAAAGCGCACCCGCAAAGATATTGAAGAAGCCAGGCTTCAGGCTGAACAGGCCAATGCGGGCAAGTCACGCTTCCTCGCCATGGCCAGCCACGATCTGCGCCAACCGTTGCAAACCCTCGCATTGCTGCAAGGTCTTTTGGCGCGGGCAGTTGAGGGTGAGAAGGCGCACAAGCTTGTGTCGCGTCTCGATGAAACATTGAGCGCCATGACAGGCATGTTGAACACACTGCTCGATATCAACCAGATTGAAGCCGGCAACGTGCAACCCGTCATGGCTACCTTCAGTGTCAAGGACATGTTGGACCGATTGCGTAATGAGTACACCTATCAGGCGCACGCCCAGGGACTGTCGTTGCGTGTGGTTTCGGGCAACTACATGGTTCACAGCGATCCGCGACTGTTGGAGCAGATGATCCGCAATCTGCTTTCGAACGCCATGAAGTACACGCCAAAAGGCAAAGTGCTGCTGGGTTGTCGCCGCCGTGCCGGGGTCGTGAGCATCGAAATCTGGGACACGGGTGTCGGCATTGCCGAAAATCAAACCCAGGCGATTTTCAATGAATACCACCAGATTGGCAACACCGAACGCGCCCGCAGCCGCGGGCTTGGGCTGGGACTGTCGATTGTTCGGCGCTTGGGGAAATTGCTCGGCCATCAAGTGAGCGTCAGGTCCAAACCCGACAAGGGTTCGGTCTTTCGAATTGCCATCGTGCCATCGCTGGAAGATGCAAAACCTCAGCCCGATCCGCCAAGTGACGGCGAGGCAAACGCCACAGTCGGCCATATCCGTCGCGCGGGAACCGTGCTGATTGTGGAAGATGATCCAGACGTGCAAGTCTTGCTCGAGCAACTTCTGAAGGACGATGGCCATCATGTCATGTGTGCCATCGATGGCGCCGCAGCCTTGGAGTTGGTCGCAAAAGGGCTGATCAAACCAGACGTCGTCCTTACCGACTTCAATCTGCCAGGCTCCCTCAATGGCCTGCAAATGGCTGCTCATTTGCGCGAGAAACTTGATGCCGCACTTCCCGTCATCGTGCTCACCGGTGATATTTCGACCAAAACGTTGCGCGACATCTCTTTGCAGAAGTGTGTGCAGTTGAACAAGCCAGTCAAACTGCACGAACTTACACAAACTGTTCAGCGCTTGCTGCCCGCATCATCTGGCAAAGTGAAAACTGTTCCGTCTGTTACAAAAAATACGACTACGCCTGTCATCTTCGTCGTCGACGACGATGCCAATATACGCGTTGCCATGTGTACCATGCTGGAAACCGAGGGCTGGAAGGTCCAATCCTTTGCAAGTTGTGAAGCATTTCTGCAATCCTACCGACAGGGTGAACATGCTTGCCTTCTCGTCGATGCCTATTTGCCCGGCATGAACGGCCTGGAACTCCTGCAAAAACTTCGCGACACCGGCAATAGCCTTCCAGCCATCATGATTACCGGCAGCAGTGACGTTGCCATCGCGGTCCAAGCCATGAAAGCCGGTGCTTCTGATTTCATAGAAAAGCCCGTGAGTGGCAGCGAACTTGTTGAAAGCATCAAGCGCGCACTTGACCAATCAACTGATAAAAACAAACTTGCAGATTGGCGTAAAATCGCCACCCGGCACATCGCAGGCCTGACTGCGCGTCAACGCCAGATCATGGCCATGGTTCTCGATGGCCAGCCCAGCAAAAACATCGCAGCCGATCTCAATATCAGCCAACGCACCGTTGAAAATCATCGGTCATCGATCATGAAAAGAACAGGCGCGAAGTCGCTGCCTGCACTCGCAAGACTGGCACTTGCGGCGACACCGAACACTGCGCCTACCCCACTATGAGTATCGAGAAGAAACAGCACCTGGCTGCCGTGGCCCTCGCAGTGATCCCTGCTTCGGCATTGATTTGTGGGCTAACCGCTATGGCGTTTTCACGGTCCGACATCGCCGCCTGGATTTTCATGGCGGGCATTGTGCCCGTACTTCTCGCGTTGCTGTGGTCAATTGTGAAAAGTCTTCGGCGCGGCGAATATGGCCTCGACATTATCGCTGCATTTTCCATGTCGGGTGCACTTCTGGCTGGCGAGGCCCTGGCGGGGGTGGTTGTGGCGCTGATGTATTCCGGCGGGCTTTTGCTGGAGGACTATGCGCAAGGCCGGGCCATGCGTGAAATGACAGCCCTTCTGGGCCGCGTGGCCCGCACGGCACAGGCCTATCGCAACAGCAGTCTGGTTGAAACCGCAATTGAAGTCTTGGTCCCCGGTGACAGGCTATTGATCCGCGCCGGAGAAGTCGTGCCGGCCGACGGCACCGTGGAAGGTGGCTCTGCACTGCTGGATGAATCTTCACTCACCGGTGAAGCTTTGCCTGTGCGCCGCGATGCAGGTGCTGCCGTTGCCAGTGGTGTGGCCAATGGCGATACGCCTTTCAATCTGGTCGTAACCAGAACCGCGGCCTTGAGCACCTATGCCGGTGTGGTGCGTTTGGTTGATGCCGCACGCCTGTCAAAAGCCCCGATGGCCAGACTGGCAGACCGTTATGCCATGGGGTTTCTGGCGGTGACTGTGGTGCTGGCGGCGGCTGCCTGGTTTTTCTCCGATGACCCGAGGCGGGCGCTTGCTGTTCTGGTGGTGGCAACGCCCTGTCCATTGATCCTGGCAGTGCCTGTTGCCATCGTCGCTGGCATGTCGCGGGCGGCAAAGCGCGGGCTTCTGATCAAGTCGGCACGGATTCTCGAATTGCTGCCCCAGATCAAAACGCTGTTGATTGACAAGACGGGCACGCTGACTGATGGCCAAGCGCAAGCCGGGGCCGTGGAACCACAACCGGGTTTTGATGACGTCGCCTTGATCACCGCCGCCGCTTCATTGGCCCAAGCCTCGCAGCATGTGGTTTCGCAAGCCTTGGTGGCCGAGGCCCATCGTCGCGGTTTGCAGCTTGTTGCCCCAACCGATGTTGTGGAATCCCCCGGAAATGGTGTGACCGGACGCGTCGGCGGTAAATGGGTGGTCATTGGCAGACCCGGGTTTGTGAACAAAAATCCGAAGTCAAAGGAAGCCTCCATTGCGGTTGGCACAAGCGTTCTGGCCGTGGCCATCAACCGGAAACCTGCTGGACGCATTGTGTTTGAGGATCGCCTGCGAACCGACGCCCCCGGAACGCTCCGTGCACTGCGTGCTGGCGGTGTTACGCGCATTGTACTGCTCACTGGCGACCATGCTGCCATTGCCAAGCATGCGGGCGATGCACTTCAAGTTGATCTGGTCATCGCAGAAGCAACCCCAGCCGGAAAAGTTGAGGCCGTCAAAGCGGAGGCAGGCAACGGCCCGGTGATGATGGTGGGGGACGGCATCAATGACGCGCCAGCCCTTGCCGCTGCCGACATTGGCGTCGCACTGGGTGCGCGCGGTGCTGCTGTGGCATCGGAAGCCGCCGACATCGTGCTTCTGGTTGACCGCATAGACCGTGTGGTTGACGCCATGGCAATCGCCAAGCGCACACGTGCCATTGCACTCCAAAGTGTTGTAATTGGTCTGTCGCTATCGTCTCTCGGAATGATTGCAGCAGCGCTGGGCTACCTGCCACCACTTGCAGGTGCGCTGTCACAGGAAGCCATTTATGTGGCCGTCATACTCAATGCGCTGAGAGCCCTTGGACCCGGCCAAACGACTCCATCGCTGATACAACGCGAAAGTGAGTGGGTGCCCGCATGAAAGACCCCTATGAAACCCTTGGTGTGAAACGTAACGCTTCGCCCGATGACATTCGCAAGGCCTATCGCCGCCTCGCCAAGAAGCTGCACCCCGATCTCAATCCCGGCAACAAGGACGCGGAGGAGCGTTTCAAGGACGCTTCGCTTGCCAATGAATTGCTCTCCGATCCCGACAAGCGCAAACGCTTTGATGCTGGCGAGATTGACGCAAC
>JANOVS010000071.1:0-8361 GCA_031417515.1 Hyphomicrobiales bacterium | reverse complement strand
CGGGGCTAGGCTAGCAACCAGTTGAGCACTCGGCTAGCCTAGCCCCGGCCTTCGCCGGGGTGACGGAAATAAACAATATAAACAATAACTTAAGTTAAAATCTGGATGACACTAAACTTGAGAAAATTACCCAAAAAGATGTGTGAATCCGATAGCCTTTTGGCGGGAGATATGGCACCAAAGAGACCTCATCCGTCTCGCGCTTCGCCCGATCCACCTTCTCCAACTTCGTTGGAGAAGGGACGATTTGTTGGGTTTTGTCCCTTCTCCACGCCTTCGTGGAGAAGGTGCCCCAATTGGGGCGGATGAGGTCCCTTTGGCCACATGCGATTGTCCGGACCACAAGGGGGAGGGTTTTCTCAGCAAGCTCGATCAATCAAAATGTATCAATTCAAATGGCTGTTGCAATATGATTTCTTGGCAATTGCGCTGCCATAAAATGCACAGACGTTGGCATCACCTCCCAAAGGTAACTATTGAACGGCGAGCCAGCTTCCAAACACTTCGCCGACGGCTCAGCAACTCTCAATCAAGTGTCTTCGCAACCCGGAGGCCGAAAACATCGGCTCTGAACTCTGGTGCGTTGAAGCCGCGGCCACCGGGGCGCAGGTCTTTCATTTCATTGGCCCAGCTGCCGCCGCGATAGGTGCGTTTGCAGTTTGTTTCGGCTTGCGGTGGATGACCAACCGGAGAGGCATTTTTGTAATCGGCCAGAAAACAATCTTCAGTCCATTCCCAGGCATTGCCCAGCATGTCGTGCAGACCGAAGGCATTTGCGGCAAAGCTTCCGACTTCACCTGGTGACCTTGCGGCGTATTGGGCTTCTGTGGTTTGAATTTCAGTCATTGCACCAAAACTGTTGCTGGTGCCAGCGCGCGCCGCATATTCCCATTCGGCTTCGGTGAGCAGGCGATATTTTTCGCCGGTTCGGCTTGACAGCCACGCGACATAGGCAGCGGCATCGTTCCACGACATGCAGACGACGGGTTGCTGATCATTGGTGGCAAAGTTGGGCGACAGGAACGAACGACCATTTGTGACATTCCACGCAACGCCACTCCATATCAGGCAGGACGACGCTGCCTTGTATCCGGTTTCCGAAGCAAAGGTTTTAAACTGCCCCAAGGTAATTTCGAACTTGCTGACGGCGAAGTCTTTTCCAATGCTCACCGGATGTTGTGGACCTTCCATTGGATCATAGCCGGGCTCGCCGGGTGCTGCCCCCATGATGAAACGTCCGGCTGGAATTTTGATCATTTCCGGGCAATCCAGACAGTCGCGGATACCTTTTGGGACTTCAATCTTTGGCGGCACTATCAGCAGGGCGAGGCGCTCATTTGCAAGGCCAGAAAACACCGGGTCGGTGCCATACTTGCCAAGAAAGGCTTGCAAAACGCCTGGGCTATTGGTGTTCGCAACAAGTTGCCATTCCTGCGCGACAATAGAGGCAACGACAGGTTTTTCCAGTGGTGGTTTGAGATATATCGCTTCCCCGCCGAGCGAGGCATAAGTGTAGGGTTCCTGCTCGTTTTTGGTTGCGGACAAAACCTCATCGCGGATCTTGCCAAACATCAGGCGGATTTCGAGGCCTGGCTCATTCAGGCTTTTGACAAGGGCGCTGGCAAAGGGGCTGTTGGAATTGGCGGGTCCATCCTGGGCAATGGTGCCTTCCTTGGCTGCATAGGCAACCACTTCGCCAGCACCCGGTTCGATGGCCGAAAGACCGCGGCTTGCGGCACGTTTGCCATTGGCGCTGGCCAATTTGAAGGGATTGTTGCGGCAGGCATCCAGAACCACCATGCGAAGCTTGCTGGCACCTGAAACAGCGGCGCGAACCGAGGTCAGGCTGATGGCCTCAAACTGCAAATCGGTGGAACGCAGCAATTTTGCGTCAACGGGAACCAGGTAATTCTCGGCCTCAAGCTCGGCACCGTGGCCGGCATAATAGACGAGGGCAATTTCAGCTGTTGTGGCCTTGGATGAAAACTCTTTAAGCTCACCCCGCATTTTTTCAGCGCTTTGATCGGTGATGTGTTTGACGTCATCAAAACCCGCATCTTTGAGGGCTTTGGCAACTGCGGCTGCGTCGGCATGGGGATTTACCAGTTCGCCGACACTGGCATAAGCCGCATTACCAATGACGAGGGCGATGCGGGCGGCAGCCTGCGCGGGAAGGCTGGCCAGCACGAACAACACCAAGCTTAAAACGATACGGGTCAGCATGGTTTTGGTTCCTTCCTTGGTCAGCTCTAGAGAAATCAGGGCGGCACTTCTTAAGGTGCCGCCCTGCCATCTTAACTCAGTTTTCGCACGAAGGCAGGTAGTTGTAGTTTCTGCGTTGGCCATAGCCATGGCTGTAGCTACGGCGATAGGTTGGCCTTTGGTAACCGTGATCTTCGATTTCAGGGGCTTCGTCGGCGATGTCTTCATCCGTCACTTGCACGTAGCGGCGCAGGGATGGCGAATAACGCATGCGGAACTTCTTGTTGTAGATTGGGGTTTCGTCTTCTTCAGTCTCGGCTGTTTCTACGGGAGGTTTTTCCTCAACTTCCTTGGTAACTATTTCTTCTTCGTCTTCCACATCGTCGGAGGTTGCAGCATCAACTGCTTTCTTCGGGGCAACCGGCACTATTGGCAGGTCAGGCACTTCGGCAGTTTCTTCAGTTTCGTCTACTTCCGGCTGCAAAACTCTCGGCAATTTCTTTTTTGGCTTTGGGGCAGGTGGAACTTCAACATCAGCAACTTCGCCATCGTCGTTGTCGATTTCAGGCCCAGAGGTTTCTTCTTTTGGATCAATAGTGAAAGCCTTGGGTTTCACGGGCACATCGGCCCTTGTGTCTTCAAATCCACCCGTGTCGATGGTTTCGCCTGGCTCGATGGTGGACTTGAAAAGTTCTGGTTGATCTGCCGAAGCGTCTTGCGTGCCGCCCTGGTCAACTGGTTGGCCCGGATCAATCGTCGAGATGCGGTTCTGGCCTTTGCCTGATGGCGCTGCTTCATCGATTGTATCAGCACCTGGCGTTACTGTCGACAGGGTGGGGAATTTCTTTTTTGAAATGTCAATGTTGCGGCCAACTTCCTGGGCAGAAACGGCGGTTGACAGTGTTGCGGCAACGAGCAGGATGGCTGAGAGGCTGGTGGCGGCGAAAGCGAAAGAGCGTTTCATGTTACACCTGTTTCCTTGTTTTGATGATCGGCAGTGGCCGGATCATCGGGGGGTTGATCTTGAAAACAGGTTTAGCCGTCTGGCGCTGAACTGGATGTGAACGAGGGTGTTGGAATGTATTCATGCGACTGTAAAAATAGATTAAGATATTGAAATACCTATTTTAAATGAATTAAATTTTGTGTTAAAGTAGGGGATTGTTTGTGCTTGGGGTTCTGCAACATAGCGCAAGGAACAATCACTGATTGGCGTTCCCTGCCATGCCGAACCCAGAGTTACGGCAAATGCCTGAACATCGAGGCTGGGAATCAGAATCAGGGCGGCACTTCTTAAGGTGCCGCCCTGTTGTCTTCGCTCAATTTTCGCACGAAGGCAGGTAGTTGTAGTTTCTGCGTTGGCCATAACCATGGCTGTAGCTGCGGCGGTAAGTTGGCACTTCGTAGCTGTCGTCCTGGTATTCAGCAGCTTCGTAGGCGATGTCTTCATCGGTTACTTGCACGTAGCGGCGCAGAGAGGGTGAATAACGCATGCGGAACTTCTTGTTGTAGCTCGGCGCAACTTCTTCTTCATCGGTTTCAGCAGTTTCGACGGCAGGCTTTTCTTCAACTTCCTTGGTTACGATTTCTTCTTCTTCGTCTTCAGCATCGTCGGATGATGCAGCGTCAACGGCCTTCTTTGGCTTGATCGGCAGATCTGGCACTTCGGCAGCTTCTTCTGTTTCATCTACTTCCTGTTGCAAAACCTTTGGCAGCTTCTTTTTTGGCTTGGGAGCCGGGGGAGCTTCGACATCAGCAAATTTGTCATCGTCGTTGTCGATTTCAGGCGCAGAGGTTTCTTCGCGTGGCTCAATGGTGAAGGCCTTTGGATTCACAGGGACTTCGGCCCGTGCATCCTGGAATTCACCAGTGTCGACGTTTGCGCCGGGTTCGATGGTGGATTTGAAAAATTCTGGTTGTTCAGCGGAAGCGTCTTGGATGCCACCATTGTTGACAGTTTCACCGGGTTCGATGCTGGATGTGAATTCTGGCTGATCGGTCGAAGCATTCTGGTTGCCACCTTGATCAACAGGTTGGCCAGGTTCAATCGAGGAGACTTCTTGGCCGGGATCAATCGTGGAAATGCGATTCTGGCGCTTGCCCGATTGTGGCAGGATTTCAGCTTCTTGCGTGTCAGCACCTGGGGTGATGGTTGAAAGGGTTTTGAATTTCGTCTTGGAAATGTCGATGTTGCGTCCTGCGTCTTGGGCTGAAGCTGCGGTTGTAAGGGTTGCGGCAACGAGCAGGATGGCTGAGAGGCTGGTGGCGGCGAAAGCGATTGAGCGGTTCATGGTACACCTGTTTCCTTTTGGTGATGATCGGTTGTGGCCGGCTCATCGGGGGGTTGATCTTGAAAACAGGTTTAGGCGTCTGGCGCTGAACTGGATGTGAACAGGGGTGAAGGAATGCGTTCATGCAGCAATCCAACACATTTAACCCATTGAAAATTATGGATAAAACGTGGTTTATAAAGTGTTAAAATAGTGGATTTTTTGTGTTTGGGGCGTTGCGACATAGCGCGTAAAACAATCCCCGATTGGCATTTCCAGCCCCGACGAACCCAGAGTTACAGTAAAGGCCTCAAACATCCAGCCCCGGAATCAGAATCAGGGAACATCCGGCAATTTTCCAGGTGCCGTCTTCCTGCTTTTGCATGGCATAAATGGCTTCGTAGCGTTTGCCGTCTTCAGCGGTCAAAACCACGCGCATGGTGGGGCGGCCTGCCTGGTCTTCGAAAATTTGGCCAAAGTTGCGTTGGGTGTTGCGATAGACCGGCGTGTATCCCTTTTTGACCATGATCATGAATTGTTCGGTTGATGGGAAAGCCATTTTCACAATTGGTGCAGCCTGCTCATAGGCCGTGGCAAAATCATCGCCGGCAAAGGCATTCAGCTGGGTCTCAATGGTTTTCTGAATGGCCGATTGGTCAGCTGTCGAAAGTGCTTCAGCCTGCAATGGCAGGATCAGCGTAACCAAAAAGGCAAGAGCAGAAAGCAATCGGATCATGAGCGAGACTCCCTATGAATTCGACTATACACATCAGGTCAGCGAACGCACATTAATCCATTGTAATATCCGGCTATTGGTTTCCGCGTTTTTGGTGCGATGCATTGGATTGTTGTTGGCTATAATTGTTGTTTCAAGACCAAAGGGTGCTTGACGGAAGCTTTTTCCAGTGTTCAAGTCCCCACCTGTGGTTTGTGGCGGGTCGATTTAATCTTGGCATTTAAGCGCGAGAAGATCGGCCGTCTGCGGGAGGAAAACAATGCCGACATTATCAGTTAAAGTGAATGGCAAAGCCGTGAAAGGCGATGTCGAGGGGCGGACGTTACTGGTTGAATTCATCCGGGAGCATTTGGGCATGACAGGCACCCATGTGGGCTGCGATACCAGTCAATGCGGGGCTTGCGTGGTGCATGTGGATGGCAAGGCCGTCAAATCCTGCACGACTTTGGCGTTGTCTTGTGAAGGCTCTGATGTGACAACGGTGGAAGGTTTAGCAAAAGGTACTGACCTGCATGCCATGCAGGCGGCTTTCAAGGAGCATCATGGCTTGCAGTGCGGTTTCTGCACGCCGGGCATGATCATGGCGGCCATCGATATCGTCAAGCGCAATGGCAAGAAAGTGGATGAAGACACCATTCGCCGTGAGTTGTCGGGCAATATCTGCCGTTGCACGGGTTATCATAATATCGTCAAGGCCGTTCAGGCCGGCGCTGCGAACATGTAATGGGAGGCAATGAAATCATGACTGGAACAGGTGTTGGCGCTTCGGTGCGTCGCAAGGAAGACCTCCGCTTTATCACGGGCAAGGGCAACTACACGGATGATATCACGCTGAAGGATCAGGCATATGGCTATTTCCTTCGCAGTCCCCATGCCCATGCCAAGATCAAATCGATCAATACGGCCAAAGCCAGCAAGATGCCGGGCGTGCTTGGGATTTTTACAGGCGAAGACGTCGCCAAGGATAAATTGGGCGGACTGATTTGTGGTTGGACGATCCATTCGAAAGATGGTTCCGGCATGAAGGCGGGTCCGCATCCGGTTCTGGCGCAGGAAAAAGTGCGTTTTGTGGGTGACCAGGTAGCGTTGATCGTTGCTGAAACCAAGGATCAGGCCAAGGCAGCTGCGGCTGCTGTGCAGGTTTCCTATACGGTTCTGCCCCATGTGGTGGATGTGGCCAAGGCCATGACGTCGAAGGCGCAGGTGCATGATGTTGCACCGGACAACCGGGTTTATAACTGGTCGATTGGGGATGAAGCGGCAACTGCTGCGGCATTCAAATCGGCGGCTCATGTGACCTCGATGGATATCGTCAACAATCGGTTGATCCCCAATGCCATGGAGCCACGGGCGGCGATTGGTGCCTATGATGCAGGCACGGAAAGCTACACGCTTTATACCACCAGCCAAAATCCCCATGTGGCACGTTTGGTGATTTCGGCATTCCATGGTCTGGCCCCTGAACACAAGTTGCGGGTGATTGCGCCGGATGTGGGCGGTGGTTTTGGTTCGAAGATCTTTATCTATGGCGAAGAAGTGGCCTGCGTTTGGGCTGCCAAATTCGTTGGCCGTCCGATCAAGTGGACGGGTGAACGGTCGGAAAGCTTCCTCTCGGATGCCCATGGCCGCGATCATGTGACCAAGGCTGAGCTGGCAGTGGACAGTTCGGGCAAGATCACCGGACTTCGCGTCAACACCAAAGCGGCAATGGGAGCTTATCTCTCGACATTTGCCAGCGCTGTTCCGACATATCTCTATGCGACATTGCTGTCGGGACAATATAACATTCCCAACATCTATGCCGAAGTTGATGCGATTTACACCAACACGGCACCAGTTGATGCCTATCGTGGTGCAGGTCGCCCGGAAGCCACCTATGTGGTTGAACGGCTGGTTGAAACGGCGGCGCGGGAATTGAAAGTTGACCCGGCGGAATTCCGTCGACGCAATTTCGTTACCCAGTTCCCGCATCAAACACCTGTTATCATGTGCTATGATACGGGAGATTATGGTGCGTCCCTCGACAAGGCGCTTGAGCTTTCGGATTACAAGAACTTCGACAAGCGAAAAGCTGCTTCCTTGAAAAATGGCAAGCTGCGCGGCGTTGGTTTCTCGGCTTACATTGAAGCTTGCGGCATTGCACCTTCAGCAGCCGTTGGTTCGCTGGGGGCAGGCGTTGGACTTTGGGAATCGGCAGAGGTTCGGGTGAATGCGGTGGGCACCATTGAAGTGCTGACGGGTTCACACAGCCATGGCCAAGGTCATGAAACAACCTTTGCACAGCTGGTTTCCGAAAAGCTGGGCGTGGATATCAACTCGGTTTCGATTGTTCATGGTGACACCGACAAAGTGCAAATGGGCATGGGCACCTATGGCTCGCGTTCAGGTGCAGTAGGCATGCACGCAATTTCAAAAGCCTTGGACAAGATTGAAGCCAAGGCCAAGCGGGTGGCCGCTGCCGTCATGGAATCTTCGGTGGATGACATCGAGTTCAAGAACGGCACGTTCACAGTCAAGGGCACCGACAAGAAAATGGCGTTTGGTGAAGTGGCGCTGGCTTCCTATGTGGGTCACAAATTCAACTCCAACGAGATTGAAATTGGCCTGAAGGAAACCTCGTTCCACGATCCGGCAAACTTTGTTTTCCCCGCCGGCGTTCACATCTGCGAAGTGGAAGTCGACCAGGATACGGGCCTCACCAAAATCGCGGCCTATACGGCTGTCGATGACTTCGGCAACCTGATCAATCCAATGATCGTCGAAGGCCAGGTGCAGGGTGGCGTGGCGCAAGGTATCGGACAAGCCTTGATCGAAGGTGCCGTCTATGATGAGGACTCCGGCCAATTGCTGACGGGTTCCTTCATGGACTACAACATGCCGCGCGCTGCCAACATGCCCCATATTGAAAACTTCAAGCTGGGCTTTACCTGCACGCCATGTCCCACCAATCCGATGGGCATCAAGGGCTGCGGCGAAGCGGGGGCGATTGGTGCTCCACCTGCCGTGATCAATGCCATCACCAATGCCATTGGTGTGCGCGACATTGCAATGCCTGCAACACCCCTGACGGTGTGGTCGGCCATGCAACCCATGAAAAAAGCTGCAGAATAAGCGGCGGGAGGAAAAAATGGAAAACTTCAATTATCACCGCCC
>JANOVS010000070.1:0-2471 GCA_031417515.1 Hyphomicrobiales bacterium | reverse complement strand
ACAGCTCGGAGCTGCCACCCGGAATGCTGGCGTGTGCGTTGACGATGATGTTGATGTCGCCCTGCCGGTACAGCAGCACTTCGCGCGAACGGTGCCGCGCGATCGGCCGGAACCCCATGGTCTCCAGCACCTGGCCCAGGGCTTGCGGCTTGGAGGTGGCGTATTCGATGAACTCGATGCCGTCAAGTCCGAGCGGATTCCGCCCCTCGCTGATTTCCTCGCGCGCCGGCGCAGGCTCGCCCAAACTGATGGTTTTGACCATGGTGTCCTCCAGATTCGATGCCGCCAATTATGCGGGCGCGGCTGCAGCTTGCGGCACGGCGCCGGTGGCGCCGGGCAGATGGCCACCGCCCAGAAAAAGCCGCTCGATGTTGGGGTCAGCCAGCAGCTTGGAGGCAGCCTTGTGCAGCACCAGGCGGCCGGATTCGAGCGCGATGGCTTCGTCGGCCATCTTCAGCGCGCTCTTGACGTTTTGTTCCACCATCAGGATGGTGGTGCCGCTGTCTGCAAGTTTGCGCAGCAGCTTGAAAACGTCCTGCACCACGATGGGCGAGAGGCCAATGGAGGGTTCGTCAATGAGCAGAACTTTGGGGCGCAAGAGCAATGCACGGCCCACTTCAAGCTGCTTTTGTTCACCGCCAGACAAGGCACTGGCCTGGCTGTTGATGCGCTGCTTGACGCGCGGGAAAAGCTCCAGCAGCTCGGGGATGCGCTCCCTGGTCAACTTCTGGCCGATGGTGATGCCGCCCAACTCCAGGTTTTCCATCACCGTGAGCTGCGGGAAGAGGTTGCGGCCCTGCGGCACGAAGGCGACGCCTTTGGCCAGCAAGGCCTTCGGGTCGGCGCCGCCAATGTCTTCGCCATTGAGCAACACCCGGCCCTGGCGCGGCTTGAGCAGGCCAAACAGGGTTTTGAGCACGGTCGACTTGCCCGCGCCGTTGGGGCCCAGCAGCAGTGTGATCTTGCCGCGTTTGGCCTTGAGGCTCAGGTTGTTCAAAATCATGAACTCTTTGTAGCCGGCGACCACGTTGTCGAATTCAATGCAGATGTCGCCCGCGGCGCTGGAGTGGGATGCCGCGTCGCTGGCGGTCGTGGTGGCATTCATGTTGGACGTCATGTTTAAATTCATGCTCAGGCCCCCAGGTAGGCGTCCAGCACCTGTTTATTGCCACGTATTTCTGCCGGAGTGCCAATGGCCATCACCTGCCCCTCGACCAGCACCATGATGCGGTGGCACAGGTCCATCACGAAGTCCATGTTGTGTTCGATCACGACAAACGAACTTTTTTTACCGAAGCGCGGGTTGCGGTTCAGGTCTTTGAGCAAGGTGGAGATGCCGCCGACCAGGCTTGGGTTCACGCCGGCGCAAGGTTCGTCCAGCAGCACCAGATCGGGCTCGCTCATGAAGGCCATGGCAATGTCGACCAGCTTCTGCTGCCCATAACTCAGGTTACCGGCTTTCAGGTGTGCCACATGTTCGATGCGGAACTGCTTGATGAGGGCGTCCGCCCGGTCGCCCAGGCCAGAATCTGGCGGGCCGAAGATGCGGCTGAACATGCTGCCTTTGTGCTCTTGCGCGGCGACGATAAGGTTGTCGCGCACGGTCATCTTGCCAAACACCTGCAGCGTTTGAAACGTGCGGCCCACGCCGCGGCGGCTCAGGTCGAGCGGGCCGTGGTGGGTGACGTCTTCCCCTTTGAGCTCGATCATGCCGGCGTCTGGCGTGATCTGCCCGAGCATGGAATTGAACAGCGTAGTTTTGCCGGAACCATTGGGGCCGATCACACCAAAAATCTCGCCCGGCATCACCTCAAAACTCACACCGCCCACGGCCTGGATGGCGCCGTAGGCTTTTTTCAGGCCGGTCACTTTGAGAATCGGGGCCACTGTCGAGGCATTCATGGCTGAACCCCCATCGTCGAGACGGCGGCAGCGCGCTTTTCACTGGCGAGTTTCGAATCGCGTTTGGCCCGGATGCGATCTGGCAGGCTCAACAAACCATCGGGCAACCAGACCATCATCAGAACCACCACGCCGCCGAACAACGGCAAATACCAGTCTGACATTTTGGGCACGTCGCGCATCCACTCCGGCACGATCACGCCGACCACCGCGCCAAGCACAGGCCCTAGGAAGTAACCCGGCCCGCCCACCACGACCATCAGGTACATCATGATGGAAATGCCCACCGCAAATGGCGCGGGCTCAATGTATTCCACCAACGGCGCAAACAAGGCCCCGGCCACACCGGCATACACCGCGCCGATGGCAAATGCCAGCAGCGTGTAGGTGCGGGTGTCCACGCCCAAGCTCTCTGCGCGGATCGGGTTGTCGCGCAACGCCGTAAAGGCCTTGCCCCAAGGAGAGCGCAGCAAGCCGGCCAACAACAGCGCAAAGACCAACACCACGGCCAGCACGAAGTAGTAATAGGCCAGGTTTTTGTCCAGCGACAAACCCAGGAAGCCCGGCCG
>JANOVS010000069.1:0-28883 GCA_031417515.1 Hyphomicrobiales bacterium | reverse complement strand
CTCAACGGGGTGCTTGGCTTTCGGGCCTGGCTGAGAGGGAGTTTTCCCAACCCGCTGAACCTGATCTGGATCATGCCAGCGGAGGGATTGCGAGCGGGGCCGACACGTCCCCTCCTCCATCTTTTCGCTGGCGACATGGAGGAAACATGAAAAGACTCTTGCTGACCTGCGCGACTTTTGTCTCACTGGTATTGCCCGCTGCGGCAAAGCCCACACTCACCATTTATACCTATGACAGTTTTGTCTCCGAGTGGGGGCCAGGTGCAAAAATCAAGACGGCGTTTGAGGGGCAGTGTGACTGCAACATTGAATGGGTGGCCATCCAGGATGGTGTGGCCATGCTCAACCGGTTGAAACTTGAAGGGGCGGCTACTGAAGCAGATGTGGTGCTGGGACTGGATACCAATCTGACAGCGGAAGCCAAGGCCACGGCGCTTTTTGGTGCGCACGGCAATGATGCCAGCAAGGCAAAAGTGCCGGGTGGATGGGACGACAAGTTTTTCCTGCCCTATGACTATGGTCATTTTGCCGTGGTTTACGACACGGAAAAAATGCCCGTCCCACCAACCAGTCTTGATGAAATGGTCAACGGAGACCCGTCGCAAAAAATCATACTCGAAGATCCGCGTACATCGACTCCGGGTCTGGGTTTTTTGCTGTGGATGAAATCCGTCTATGGCGATAAGTCGGATGATGCCTGGCGCAAGCTGAAGCCGCGGATATTGACCACAGCACCAGGTTGGTCGGAAGCCTATGGCCTGTTCACCAAAGGTGAAGCACCGATGGTGTTTTCCTATGTCACATCACCTGCCTATCACATGACGGTTGAAAATACTTCGCGATACCAGGCCGCGCCGTTTGCGGAAGGTCACTATCTGCAAATTGAAGTGGCGGGATTAATTGAATCCAGCCCGGAAAAAGCCTTGGCACAACAGTTTCTGTCTTTCATGATGACACCAGGATTCCAGAATGAAATTCCAGCAACCAACTGGATGCTGCCAGCTGGCGAAATTTCGGTGCCACTGCCAGCATCATTTGAAAAACTGGTTGTGCCATCGAAAACCTTGCTGTTCACGCCCGAAGAAGTGAATGCCAATCGCCGGGCTTGGATTGACAGCTGGCTGGCCGCGGTGAATTGAGCGTCATGCTGCGGAACTCCAACGCCCCACCTCCGCCCTTCGGGCACCTCCTCCCCGCCGAAGGGGCGGGTTGGAGGGTGAAGTTTGATACCGTCATTCTCCTCCATGATGAACGGGGTTGGAAAGCTTTGTCTGACTCTGCCCTCCCACCCGATTCTTTATCGGGGAGGAGGTGGCCAAAGGCCGGAGGTGGGGAACGCGCCAAGTCTGCCACGCCGTATTGAAAATGCAGATGCTTCAACCGCGACAATACTATTTCGCTCCGGCGCTGTTGCTGTTGGCCATTGGCCTTGGCGTTTTGCCCCTGCTCTGGTTCAGCGTTGCACAAGGCGGCAGACCGAACTTCGATGCGCATATTTGGCGTATTCTCGGCTTCACCTTGCTGCAAGCCAGTCTTTCCACTTTGATTTCGATTGTTCTTGCCATCCCCGTGGCGCGGGCTTTGGTGCGCCAGCAATTGTCAGGGCTTGGGTTATTGCGGATGGTTTTTGCGATTCCCTTGTCGCTACCCGTCATTGTTGCCGTCTTGGGAATAGCCACAATTTATGGCAACAGCGGTTTGCTGGGTGGAGTTCTTCCGATCTATGGACTTTCCGGCATTATGCTGGCCCATGTGTTTTTCAATCTGCCGCTCGCGGCACGACTGTTGGCTGATGCACTTGAAAATGTTCCTCCGGAAAGCCATCGACTTGCAGCTCAACTGAATTTCAATGATTGGCAAGTTTGGCGGCATGTGGATTGGCCGGTGCTGCGGCCCTTGCTGCCGCGACTCGCAGCCCTGGTTTTTTTGTTGTGTGCTGCAAGCTTTGTCATCGTGCTGACGTTGGGTGGGCCTTCTGCCACGACGCTTGAAGTTGCGATTTATCACGCGCTGCGGCTCGACTTTGATGTGTCGCGGGCCTTGACGCTGTCGATGGTGCAAGTGGCCTTGAGTGCACTGCTGGTTTGGGGTGCTGGTCGATTGGCCTATGCATCTCCCTTGTTGCCGACCTTTCGCCAAACCGGGGAAAGATTGGATGGCAAACGAGGCGCTACCAAGCTGTTGGATTTTACGGCACTTGGCATCGCCGCGTGCATCGTCTTGCCGCCGCTGGTGGCCGTGGTGGTGGCAGGGATCATGCAAGTTCAAATCACCTGGGCACTACTTCAGGCTTTGGCCACCAGCATGACGTTGGGTTGTGCGTCATCATTGATTGTCTTGTCGTTGGCGTGGCCTCTGGCGCAATTGCAAAACCGTGGTGGCAAGGCTGGTTTGCTTTCACAATTTTGCGGCATTGCAGGCTTGATCATTCCACCAGCCGTCATGGCCACAGGCTGGTTTCTGGCGGTCCGCACTTTGAATGGTGGGCCGTGGCTGGCGGCGTTTCTGGTGATTTGCCTGAATGCGCTGATGGCCCTGCCCTTTGTCATGACGACACTTGCGCCTGCCGTGATGCGAAGCCATGCGATGCATGATAAATTGTGTTTGTCCTTCGGCATCGGGGGATGGGACCGGTTTCGCACCATTGATTTTCCCGTATTGCGCCCTGTCATCGGGCAAGCGTTGTTAATGGGGTTTGTGTTGTCGCTCGGCGACTTGACGGCGATTACATTGTTGGGCAACGGCGGGCTTGTAACATTGCCGTCGCTGGTGGCCCAACAAATGGGCAATTATCGCAGCGCCGCCGCAGGTGGAACCGCATTGCTGCTCGCAGCACTTTGTTTCAGCCTGACGTTTTGGGCCCATCGACTTGGGGAGCGCAGATGATTGAAATCAGCAATGGCCTTTATCAATTGGCGGATTTCAAACTTACAATTGATATCAAGATTTCATCCAACAGCATCACCGCTGTGCTGGGGCCAAGTGGTGCTGGCAAATCCACGTTGTTGAATATCATCTCGGGATTTGAAGGTTTGAAACAGGGACAATTGCTGATCGACGGCAAGTCGGTCACAGATTTACGACCGCATGAACGCCCCCTTACGGCGGTGTTTCAGGACAATAATTGCTTTGCCCATTTATCGGCGTGGCAGAATGTGGCGCTTGGTATTCAACCTTCTCTGCGATTGACGACAATGCAATCCGCTTTGGTCGAAAGTGCCCTGCAACGCGTAGAGTTATTGGCCTTGGGGGATCGGCTTCCCGGCGAAATGTCAGGCGGCGAACGGCAACGCATCGGATTGGCGCGCGCTCTGGTGCGGCAACAATCGATAATTTTGCTTGACGAGGCATTTGCCGCCTTGGGTCCGGCATTGCGGCGAAGCTTGTTGAATTTGACCCGCGAATTGCAAAAGGAACAGCAACTCTTGGTGCTGATGGTCACCCACCAGCCGGAGGATGCAAAACTGGTGGCTGATCATGTGGTTTTCATTGATGAAGGCGTGGTGCGTTCGCCCGTAACAACGGCGAAATTTTTTGAGGCCACTGATGACGCTGTCAGCAGCTATCTGGGCGACGTGACATAGTTACCAGCCCGAACCGCCACCGCCACCTCCACCGCCACCCGAAAATCCGCCACCACCAGAACCTGACGAACTGCCGGGGGCAGTTGCTGCGGAAGAAATCGACGAGGTTAAGCTATCGCTCAGACTCGTGCCAAAGCTGCTTGAACCAAAACCATCATTGCCAAGATACCAGTAACCGACGCCACCCGCCGCACCGGCTGCGGCGGCAGCGGCAAGCACGGCTGAAAATTTGTTGTTCCAGGCGTTCTCACAATCCAGCGCCATTGCGAAAGGCAAATAGCGCTCAAAAAGTTCAGGGGTTTTTTCGGGGGGATGCAGGACTTTTAATCGTTCTTCTTCAGCCGTCGTCATGTACATGCGGAAGCCTTCGATCTGGTCCATGACTTTGCGGCCACTCAGAGTTGGCGCTTTCAGCAACCAGTAGAAAACCAGATTGAAGGCGCCGATGACAATGCCCGCAGCAATCAGCCAGCGCATGGCGGGCGAGATATCCTCAACCATGTAAAGCACTGTCGGAACAGCAATGCCCGCACCGACGAAAGGCAACAGAAAAATCATTCCCATCAGGGATCGCACCTTGGTCAGAAGCCCAATGCCGGAAAACAAACCTTTGATCGCCGCCCAACCCGCAAACAGAATCACGCCCCACCAAACCGATGTGAACAGTCCGGTGACAAGCACGACGATGCCCTCACCCATCGGCATCAAGAAAACCGACAACAACAGACCGATGATGGACAAGCCAAGGCCCGTTGCAAACCAGCCGAAGTTATTGAGAAACATGCTGCCATCATATTCATCGTTCAAAGCTTGCGAGAGCGCGCTGCGCATGCCGCCGACTGTGGCGTGGTTAGATTGTTCCAGTTGCAATGTGCCGCTAGGCGTTGCGGCAAAAAGAGCTGCCTCTGATCTTGTCAGCGCTTGACGATTGACGGATTGTTGCTTGGTCACGGCATAGTCGGAGCCAGTGCCATCAATTTTCATCCGGCCCTTGACCGCGAGGCCGACAAGTCCGGCGGCGAAAGCCTTGTCGTCATAGCCCTGTTTCCAGACATATCTGACACCTGCGGCACCCAGTCCTTCCGGTGGATGAAACAGTGGCGCGATGACACCCGCAGCCGGATCGCGGCCAACTTTGAACCAAGCCCAAATGTAAAAGAAGCCAACACCAAGTGCGGTAAGCACGAGGCTAAAAAAACCCAGGTTGTCTTTGACCCAATCACGCTGAATATCTGCAGCGGTTGGCGGCAACACAATGCCTTTTTGCCACGCTACTGCAATGGTGAAACCTTCATAGGCCTGCAAGCGTCCGGTTGTTCGCGCATTAAAGCGATCGCCTGAATTTTGCACGAGTTCGCCAACGCCAGAATTGTCGCCTTGGGGGCCGACATAGAGGCTGCTGCGCTCCTGGATAATTTCAGCGCCACCGGGCAGACGCACAATGACAGTCGCCTGCTCTATCGGAAAGGTCCAGCCATTGCCGGTGACGTTCCAATACAATTCATCGTAAGAATCGAAAAAACCAATTTGCCGATTGGTCTGGTAGGTTATCTTGTAAGTATGTTCGCCGGGGTTCAGCAGAACATCTTTTGAACCGATGCGGATGCGCAATCCATTGGCAATGCTTTCAGTTGAATAGGGTTCGTCATTGCCATTGCGTTGCACCCGCAAAACATCAAAACCCACACGGGTGCGCGTACCGTTCTTGTTGTTGTAGGTGATCGGAAAATCCCTGAGAATGCCACGCCGGATTTCGCGCGCTTCAGAACGCACCACTATGGTTTCCCGCACTTCAAGCCTGCCATCAGTTTCGACTGTCACATCACTGATGAAGGACCGGATTACTTCTTCGGCATGGGCTGGACGTACGGCCAGAAACAGCAGCGCCAAAACAGCGATAATTGTGCTTATGGGTTTCATGGCGTCAGCGCGCCTTGAAATCAACCTTGGGCGCTTCCCGCTGTGCTGCATCGCCAATTTCGAAAAATTCCGACTTCAGGAAGCGGAAAAAATTCGCGACGATGTTGCTGGGGAAGCTTTCAATCAGCGTGTTGAGATTGCGCACTGCGCCATTGTAATAGCGGCGCGACAACTGGATTTCATCTTCAATGCTGGAGAGCTTGTCTTGCAAGTCGCGGAAATTGGCATCGGCTTTGAGTTCAGGATAGGCCTCAGCAATGGCAAACAAACGGCCCAGGGCTTGCGACATGGCTTGGCCGACAGCTGATTGTTCATTGACACTGCCGCCCGCAATGGATTTTGCCCGCAGTTCGGCAATGTCTCTAAACAATTTGTCTTCGTGGGTAGCGTAGCCTTTTACGGTTTCAACAAGATTTGGAATGAGATCAGCCCGGCGTTTCAGTTGCACATCGATGCCGCTCCAACCTTCGGCCACCAGGTTCTTGTTGCTGACGAGCGAGTTGTAAACATAGATGAGATATGCCGCTATCGCGACGACAAGCCCAAGCAAACCATAGCCAAACGTCATTTGTGCCTCCTCGCATCAATCTGCGCATTATCAAGCTTCCAATTGAGCCGTGCAAGGGCAAAGAAATGTGGTGCCATGCAAAGGCAATTGACTGGCCAGCCACAAAGACGCAAAAATGGGCCATGAACAAACAAACATCATTGCCGCACTTTGAAGGTCCGGACGGACAGGAAGACATGCCCTATCTTCTGACGCCTGGACCACTCACCACGTCACGAACGGTTAAACTGGCAGCTCTTGCAGATTGGGGTTCGCGGGATGTTGAATTTCGCATTCTGGTAAAAGAAATCCGGGATGGGCTAAAGCGCCTGGCGCATTGCGACGCGGGTTTTGAATGTGTGATCATGCAAGGCTCGGGCACTTTTGCAATTGAAGCCGCATTGGGAAGTTTTTGTCCCGCCAAGCGGAAAAAGACCCTGGTGGTTGCCAATGGTGCCTATGGTGATCGTGCCGCGCAAATTCTTGAGCGTATTGGCCGGCCGCACATCAAAATTGACAAGGGTGATTCAAAAACACCCACCGCAAGTGAAGTGGCAGCCGCCCTTGATGGTGACAGGAACATCAGCCATGTGTGGATCATTCATTGCGAAACCACATCGGGCATTGTCAATCCGATTGCCGAGATTGCCCGCGAAGTGAAAAGCCGGGGCCGCGTGTTTATGGTTGATGCCATGTCGTCGTTTGGGGCTTTGCCGTTGAACATGGTTGAGGACGGCATTGACGTGATGGTTTCCTCTTCCAACAAATGTATCGAGGGCATTCCGGGTTTTTCTTATGTGATCTGCAAGCGGGAACATCTATTGCTGGCCGAAGGTCGAAGCCATTCGATTGTGCTTGATCTTTTCGAACAGTGGAAAGGCCTGGAAGCCAACGGTCAATTTCGATTTACACCACCGACCCATGCGCTGGTGGCATTTCGGCAGGCGATGCGCGAACTTGAAGACGAAGGTGGCGTGGCTGCGCGCCATGCCCGCTATCAACGGAATGCCGATGTGCTGCTGACACGTTTAAGGGCCATGGGATTTATACCGCTGCTCAACGACAATGAAATGGGGCCGATCATTCAAACAATCCTTTCGCCTGCCGATGCAAATTTTGATTTTGAAAAATTCTACAACGGATTGCGCGAACGGGGCTTTGCCATCTATCCCGGAAAACTCACCAAACGCCCCAGCTTCCGCATCGGCACCATTGGCCAGCTCAATGAAAAAGTCATGATGCAGGTTGTTGTCGCTATTGAGCAAGTGATGAATGAAATGGATGTGCGGGATTTTGCACCGGCCAAAAAATGAAACCTGTTGCTGTTGACGTAAATGGTCGTCGTTATCTTTGGCCGCAATCGCCACTGGTTGTGATCTGCTGCGACGGAAGTGAACCAGACTACATGGAAATCGCCATGCAGCAGGGACACATGCCTTGCCTTCAGCGCATCATTGCCAAAGGTGAAAATCTGCGCGGGCTTTCGGCCATGCCCAGCTTCACCAATCCCAATAATCTGTCCATCGTCACAGGCCAACCGCCTGTGGTTCACGGCATCACGGGCAACTATCTGATTGATCCGGCGACGGGCCTTGAGACCATGATGAATGATCCGAAGTGGCTGCGGGCCCCGACGATTTTTTCTGCATTCCAGAAGGCTGCCGCCACAGTTTGTGTTGTCACGGCGAAGGACAAACTGCGTTTGCTGCTCGGACATGGATTGCAATTTGATGGCAGTGCCATCGCCTTTTCTTCAGAGAAGGCCGACAAGTCCACGGTGTCCGAAAATGGCATCGGCAATGTTCTTGATTTCGTGGGATTGCCATTGCCGGAAGTCTATTCTGCCGACCTGTCCGAATTTGTTTTTGCAGCGGGTGTCAAACTGCTGGCCGTGAAAAAACCCGACTTGATGTATCTGTCAACCACCGATTACATCCAGCATAAATATGCGCCGGGTTCCGAGGGGGCCACGCATTTTTATGCGATGATGGACGGTTATCTGGGGCAACTGGATGCGGCGGGTGCGACCATCGTCATCGTTGCAGACCATGGCATGAAAGACAAACATCTGGCTGATGGAACGCCTGATGTGATCTACCTGCAGGATGTGTTGAATAGCGCATTTGGCGTTGGGACGTGCCGCGTGATTTTGCCGATCACTGACCCCTATGTTGTGCATCATGGTGCGTTGGGATCTTACGCCACAGTTTATCTTGAAGGGATTTCACCTGACGATGTGGCGCGTTTCATTGCCAAACTTGACGGCATTGACGTGGTTTTCAACAAAACCGAAGGCTGCAAGAGGTTTGAATTGCCAACCGATCGCGTCGGTGATTTGATCGTGGTTTCGGGCGGGCCAACATCGTCCAAAGTCATCGGTACGTCGCGCCACAAACATGATCTTTCGGGGCTTGATGCGCCGCTGCGTTCGCACGGTGGATTGAGTGAACAGGTGATCCCCGTCATCTGCAATCGAAAGCTCACCGGGCTTCGCTTACCTTTGCGCAATTTCGATGCCTTTTTCATTGGCTGCAACAATACGGAACAACCAGCATGAGCCGCACCCTCATTCACGAAACCATGCGTATCGGCGGGAAGAAAGTCGACACTGAAAAACGCATCGAAGTGCGCTATCCCTATACCAATGAAGTGATTGGCACAGTGCCGGCAGGTCGCGCCGAACATGCAGCGCAAGCTTTCGCCATTGCCGCCGCCTACAAGGCCAAATTGACGCGCTATGAGCGCCAGCAAATCATGTTTAGAACAGCCGAACTCTTGCGTGCCAAGAAGGACGAACTGTCCCGGTTGATCACGCTTGAACTTGGACTTTCAATGAAGGACTCAGCCTATGAATGCGGACGGGCCTATGATGTTTTTTCACTGGCCGGCCAACTTGCCATTCACGACGATGGCCAGATATTTTCCTGTGATCTGACGCCGCAAGGCAAGGCACGAAAGATATTCACGAAGCGCGAACCCGTGGGCGTCATCTCGGCCATCACGCCGTTCAACCATCCGCTCAACATGGTGTCGCACAAGATTGCCCCGGCCATCGCCACCAACAATTGTGTGGTGTGCAAGCCGACGGAGTTGACTCCCCTGACGGCCATTGCCTTGGCTGACATTCTTTATGAAGCCGGACTGCCGCCAGAAATGTTCCAGATCGTGACAGGCACACCTGAAGACATCGGCGATGAAATGGTGACCAATGACAACATCAATGTCATCACGTTCACCGGCGGTGTTCGGGTTGGCAAAATCATTGCAGGCAAGGCTGGCTATAAACGGGCGGCTTTGGAACTTGGCGGCAATGATCCCCTGATCATTTTAGATGATCTTTCAGGCGATGATCTCGACAAGGCTGCTGAACTTGCCGTTGCAGGTGCCACCAAAAATTCTGGCCAGCGTTGCACGGCAGTCAAACGCATTTTGGTGCAGGAACGGGTTGCTGATGAACTGGTGGAGCGCATCGTTGCCAGAGCGCGGAAATTGAGATTTGGCGACCCGCAAGATCCTGAAACCGATCTTGGTACGGTGGTCAACGAAGTCGCGGCAAAATTGTTCGAACGGCGGGTTAATCTCGCTGCGGAAAAGGGTGCCAAAATTCTTTACAATCCTGGCCGCAAGGGTGCCGTGCTGCCGCCGATCACCATTGATTTTGTCGATCACCAGTCGGAACTGGTTTACGAGGAAACCTTTGGCCCGATCATTCCGATTGTACGGGTGCCGAATGATGATGCTGAAACCATCCGGATTTCCAACTCAACGCCGTTTGGATTGTCATCTGGTGTTTGCAGCAACAACCTGCACCGCATCACCCGCTACATTGAAAACCTCAATGTGGGAACGGTGAACATCTGGGAAGTGCCGGGCTACAGAATCGAGATGTCGCCTTTCGGCGGCATCAAGGATTCTGGCAATGGTATCAAGGAAGGCGTGGCAGAGGCCATGAAGTTTTACACCAATGTCAAAACCTGGTCCCTGCCCTGGCCGGTTTAGTTTGTGGTTTCTGCGGGTACAGCGACTTTGGTTGACCCGATGAATTTCTTCCAATCTGCATCGGCAGGTGCTTCCAGTTTTATGTCTTTGACGTCAATTGGCGTCCAGTTCACTTCCTCGCTGAACAACCCAAATATGTCGCCGCTGGTGAAGGCTGGCGCAAATGCCGGATCGGCTTTCAAGAGCGAAGATTTGTATTCTATTCCAACGTCGGCGTCTGTGTAGCCCATCCATTTCAGAATGGTTGGTGCCAACATGTAATGGTTGGCTTGGTCTTTAAGTGTGGCGGCTGCTGCAACATAGCTTTCGCGCAATTGTCCTGGTGGAATTTGCAACATCAATGGCACCATTGCCGATACCGCAGGCGGTTTGTCCGTAGCGCAATGTGTCAATCCGATCGGTGAAACATTCTGGCCATGGTCTGCCGTATAGATCAGCAAAGCATTGCTGTCCTTCGCAGCCTTGATAAACCCTGGCATCAGGCGATCCGTGCTCCAGTCGATGGAGTTGCGGTAAGAGTTTCCACGTGTCTTGATGGTATCCTTGCCCGCCTCTATCACTGTGGGATGGTACTTTGCTGCGCTGTGCTTGTAGGAGCTGTCATAAGGAAAATGCGCGCCGTTCTTATTGGCATAGATAAACACTGGTCCGGGCTTGGCAAGTTCCTCCTGAATCAGTTTCAACACGGCATCATCGGCATCTTCGCCTGCCAGCTTATGCATGCTGGTGAACAGGTCGATATTTTCGCGTTCCTTCAACGTCATGAAGCTTTGCATTTCGCTGGCAGTCGCAACTGCTCCGGTATGGCCGTCGATATACACGGTGCGATACCCTGCCTTTTTGGCATAGTCGAACATCGTCGGGTTGGTATTGGCTGAACTTACTATATTGCGCGGATTGACCATGAAACGCAACGTGGCATTTGAATAATGACTGCAGTTGCCACCCGATGTGGCGCGTCCAAAATCAATCATATCAGTCGCGGCGGCGGCAAAGCGCGGCGTGAAAGGATTGTCAGGCAAAAGACTTACATAGTCAGCCCGAATGCCTTCATCAACCAGATAGACAATTTTTTCCTGACGCAACTCCGGTTTTGGCGTCCAAGCAACAGCATGGCGGCCAATTGGTGGTTTCAAAGCGATACGTACACCCGTCAAGCCGCTCAATGACAAGGACGTGAATTGCACAGGCAGCGCTTGGGATCCACCGCCGCTTTTCAGATAAACAATTCCAGCGATCATCATTATCGGCAAAATTGGAGTCCAACCAAGTCGGCTCAGCCATTTCCGCGCATAGTGGCCTTTAAAAGCCGGTCCTGCAACCATGATAAAAACACTCAAGAAAAACAGGCCAAAGCCTAGCACAATGGCACTGGCATACATTTGCCCAGCCCTGGCTGCTTCATGACGGGCTTCCCATAGAGAAAGGATATCGTAGGCGCTCAACTCATTATGACTTGCAGCGCGATACCCCCAGGCAACGCCTGCTGAAACTGAGAGCAGAATAGCCCATGTCCAACGCCACAGAGGATTTGGTTGGAAAGCCGCAATCAGGTACACCACTACGGACAAGCCCCATATGGCCAGGTAGGGGATAAGTGTCGCAAATCGGGAATTTTCGAGCAGCAAAACAACCCGGTCCATGATGTCGGGATTTGTCCACGCCAAGAGAAGCAAAATCACGGCGATTTTAAGCAAAATACCAGTTATGCCGAACTTGTTGTAACCAGTTTCTGCTGTCGCAGCATCCGCTTTTGGGACATATTCGTTTTTCATGGCTGTTCCTGCATCAAAGTTATGGCTTCGCCGTTCTACAAAGCAAACTTTGAGCCAATCTTTGTTGCGAATTTTGTTCCTTCTGGGAATATGGTTAATTACCCCTAAGGCCTGGGAATTGAGACGGAGACAAACTTGAAATGTTGCGAACACTGGCCGAGATTGAGAAACGCGCATCAGAATGCCTGCAAGCAGCCGGATTTGCTAAATCAGCGGCGGTAGACTGTAGATTTCTTGAGGCAGTAGGCTACCCCGGTTTGAAAATTATGACCGAAGCCCTCGCAGACCCCAAGCGCGAAATCGATCTGGGAAAAGATCTGCTTGGTCTCGATTTGCAAAATTGTTCCTGTGTTTTTATTGCAGATCGCGTCAACTCACTGATTGTCGAGCATGGACGCATGTTCCTGCGCAATGTGCGCCATGGGCTTTATTTGTTGCCGGGATCAGTGCGAGGCAATTACGGTATTGGATGTCCGGTTGATCCCGCCTTTGCGCTGGGGGGCGAGCGTGGCAAAAATCCCTATGTTGAAAAACTTGAGGCTGCTGCCCGCCATGGTGTTGAGGTTGATGAATCGGTATGGCAAGCTCTGAAAGTTGATGGAGTCTAAATGTCAGGTCCGTTGAAAGGGATTCGCGTCCTTGATCTCACGCGCATACTTGCGGGTCCCTGGGCCACTCAAATGCTGGCGGATTTCGGGGCTGAGGTGATCAAAATCGAAAAGCCTGGCGAAGGCGACGATACGCGGGGCTGGGGTCCACCGTTTATTCAAAATGGCGATGGCAGCGTTGGCGATGCGGCCTATTTCCAATCTGCCAATCGAGGCAAGCGCTCGGTTTGCATCGACATGGCAACAGCCCAAGGTCAAATATTGATCCAGAAACTGGCAAAACAGTCTGACGTTGTCACCGAGAATTTCAAGGTGGGCGGCTTGAAGAAATATGGCTTGGACCATGCCAGTTTGTCGAAAGCTGATCCGCGTTTGATCTACTGTTCCATTACTGGCTTTGGCCAATCGGGTCCCTATGCCAATCGGGCAGGTTATGACTTCATGATCCAGGGCATGGCAGGTGTGATGTCCGTCACGGGCGAACCGGATGGCCAGCCAATGAAAATGGGTGTGGCATTTTCAGACATATTTGCCGGGTTGCATGCCGTTATCGGTATTCAGGGGGCTTTGCTGCACCGGGAAAAAACCGGACTTGGCCAACACATCGATATTTCGTTGCTGGATTCGCAAGTGGCGGTGCTTGCCAATCAGGCCTTGAATTATCTGGTTGGCGGCAAGGTTCCACAGCGGCTTGGCAATGCGCACCCGAATATTGTTCCCTATCAGACTTTCGAATCAGCAGATGGCCATATCATCATTGCAGTTGGCAATGATCGTCAGTATGCGGCGTTTTGTGGCGTTATCGGTGCGCCGCATCTCGCCCATGATGACAGATTCAAAACCAATCGATCACGTGTTGAAAACCGCCAACAACTCATTCCACTTCTGGCTAACCTGATGAAGCTGAAAACCACCGCCGCGTGGGTGAGCGCGCTAGAAATTGCCACGGTGCCGTATGGCCCGATCAACAGCATTGATCAGGTTTTTGAGAACCCCCAGGTTTTGGCGCGGGGACTGCAACTGGGCTTGACCCGTGGTGATGGCGTGCAAATTCCCGGTATTGCCAATCCGATTGGCTTTTCCGCCTCGCCTGTTGCTTATGATCGGCCGCCGCCGCAATTGGGAGGTGACACGGATGAGGTTCTGCGTGAAATCCTCCAAATTGATGGGCCCGCTTTGGCAGCGCTTCGATCATCAGGCGTCATAAGTTAAATGCCATTGCAAATTTTGCTGTTCTGGGACAAAATCCATTTATTCGGCGCGGGGGCGCACAGGAAGCAACTCCTGTTTCACTTTTTGAAAACGAAAAGGAACGATAGACTATGAAAACTTCCGGCCTCGCCGTGCTTTTGACTATCATGTCTGTATTGCCGGTGGCAGCGGCAGATACGCTGACCTTCACCATGAAAGCCTCCATGCAGTCGCTGCGCGACAAGTCGCTGAAGGACAGTTTCACGGTGAACCTTGCTGACAAGAAAATTGAAACAACCCTGAAAATCATTTGCCAGTCGGCAACTGCGGGTTTCGTTGCCGGACAAGCCGAGTCCTGTGCAGTTGCTGGCAATGGTGCACTGGTCAATCCCAGCAACGGCCAGAAATTGCAACGCACGCAATATTCCGGTGGCTGGGTGGTGAAAACCGATGGCTTTACTGATGGCTCGACCATGGCCCTGAATTATCTGGCCGTGGGCAAGGTTCCGGCGTCCAACAGCCGGTTTGCTGGCACCATGATGCTGAAGCCCGAAGTGCCCAGCTCCGGTGCAAGTTTGCTGCGCGATACAATCTTGAAGCAAATCAAGAAAAAGGAAACCGGACTGATCGACGAGCGCGTGGACACAGTCCAACTGAACAATCTCACGGTGCCATCGGCTGGTCTGCCTTCAGAAAAGGGCTGCGTGTGGAATGGTGATATGGTTTATGCCTACCAGACAGAATCCTGGTTCATGGACCTGAAGGCTAAATGTGAAGGCAAGGAATTTGCGTTGAAAGGCAACATGCCTTTTACGGAAACGCCAAATGTTGGAAATCAGCACCAATATGACCTGACTTTGACATTACCCTCTGCCGATGCTGGTTCGGATGATGCCTTGTTTGCCGTGCCGGAAGGCGATGGTGATGCCTTTGCTGTTGCCGACGGTATTTCCGGCCAGATCATCATGAAAGAAAGTGGCTATGTGAATGTGGAAGTTGATGGTGCGACAGACAAGCTGGCCACTGAAATCGATGCAACGGGCACATTTACCGGACAAAATGTGTCGCTTGAAGCTGTGCGTTCGCTCACTACAATTATTGCCGTAATGTCTCGCACCTTCTTCGGCGCGTAAACAGTTGGCCCTCTCCTGAATTCAAGAGAGGGCCAATACTTTTAACTCGGCACTTTGCCGTTTGGTGTCATGCCGTCAACCAGTCCTGGCAATACAGACGCAAGGCGCTTTGCCAATTCATCGCGGGAAAGGCCGGTTTGTGCGGCGAGTTGATCCAGCATGTCGCCGCCGACGCCCTGCTCTACCTGGGCCGGAGTTACTGGTTCGTTGGGGCCTGTGGCAACCCAACTGTCGGCCTGCTTGCCAAGGCCAGATTTCTTGAATGAATCAATCAGGCCACCAAGGCCGCCAGCTGGATTTTCTTCATCGCTGCTTGATTGACCGCCCATGTTTTTTACAAAATCCGTGATCTTGCCGCGGTTCTGAAAGGCTGCAACTGCGGCAAGGCCCAAAAGTGCTTTCATCATGGTACTGGAACTGGCCATCGTTTTCTCCTGCTGGCATCATTGGCTTGAATAGTGACGCACATATTGGGTTAGTTTCGGGCAAATGCAAGGCATTGCAGAAACTTGGCTGGCGGTGTTATTGTTTCCAACTCGGATTGCAGCGGGCGCGGAATAGCCTCGTTGCAAAGTTTGTACCGGGCATTTCACAACGGAGGCATTCATGCTCAGCATTCTCGGAACCATCATCGGCGGCATTGTCGTTGGTGTCATCGCAAAATTCATCATGCCCGGCAAAAATGAACCGCAGGGCTTCATCCTTACCGCCATCTTGGGAATCGTCGGTTCGTTTGTCGGCCAATTTCTGGGCCAAGCCCTTGGTTTCTATTCGGCAGGCGAAAGTGCGGGATGGATTGCCTCGATCATCGGTGCCATCCTGGTGCTAGTGGTTTACGGATTTGTGTTCAAGCCGAAGGCGGCTGGTTAAGCAATATCATAGGGAGCGACCCGACAGAGATGTCGGGCCGTTTTCAGTTGTCGCTTTCAAGCAGATTTATATACCAAGCGGGCTTGCTCCTTCGCTAAAGTTCATCGCCTTCCATCGGCGGCTGAAGGGGAGCCCTGTTGAGAAACCAATCGAGATCAGCAGCTTTGCTCTTCCCTGCCCGCATTCTAAAAAACTCGGCCGCCGTTTCAACAGCACCAACTTTTTCAGCAACGGCGACTGAAATCCATTGGTTTAGCGATACGCCATCTTCCTTTGCCAAGCGCTGGGCAGCTTTCTTCATCGAGGCCGGGAGTTTCAGCGGATAAGATGATCTAGTCATTTCTCATTCTCCTCAATAACTCGCTCGGCAACCACAGTTGCAGACCAAACATGGTTGCGGCCGCCAAAAAATGTTTGCTATTGAACGTTATCAGAGCATCCACTCTGCCGTTGATGGCTGCTTCCAAAAACATTTCATCGTCGGGGTCGGTCAATTGCGGTCGCCACCTGAAATTCAGCTCGACGGGTTCTATAATATGGGCAAGCGCCCCAAGAAAAATGTCAATCTGTGCAACCGTCAGTTCAGAAGCCGAAAGATGTTCCGCACGTTTCAGTACGTCCTCATATTCAAGAAATAATGGCGGTGTAGCAGCCAAAACCAGATTTCCATGTCTGGCCTGTCTCAACAACTCGGCACTGGCCCCACTGGAACTTCGCAGCCCAGCCACAAGAATATTAGTGTCCAGCACCACTTTCAACATATCTCATAAGATATCACATCTCACAAGATGTACAATAGAACTGGCTGACTGGCAAACACGTCGTTTTTTCACTATCGGTCGTTTTATGCCTCTGGCATAAGGCGGCCATGGCTAATCTCATTATTACCTATTGGCGCGATATCCCTTCGGCAGTTTCCGTGAAAATCGGCCGCAAGGAGGAAAAGCGCATGCTCGACAACCGCTTCATGGAAGCCATTGACATGGCCGCCATGCGCAGTGGTGCCACCAACACCGATGACTATCTGGCCGATTGGCGGAGGGCCGAACCCATTATTGTCAGCGATGACATGGTGGCTGAAGTTGAAAAAGCCAAGGCTGATCTCGAAGCCCTCTTTACGCCCGAACGCATTAAACAGATGATCGGCAATGGAGGCCGAAACACGTCATGACCCACACTCTCGTCCAATCCGCCACCCGCACCCATATCATTGGTTTTGACAAACCTTTCACCGTGATCGGTGAACGCATCAATCCCACGGGTCGAAAAAAGCTGGCCGCAGAAATGCAGGCCGGCAATTTTGAAACGGTGATCAGGGATGCCTTGGCGCAGATTGCTGCCGGGGCGCATATCCTGGACGTCAATGCCGGCGTCACAGCCGTCAATCCAAATGAATCCGAACCGCCATTGATGAAGCAGACGCTGGAAATCGTCATGTCGGTTTGCGATTTGCCGCTTTGTATTGATTCGTCGGTGACGTCCGCCTTGAAGATTGGCCTTGAAACCGCTGTGGGTCGTCCATTGGTAAATTCGGTGACCGGCGAAGAGGAAAAGCTGGAAGCGATTTTGCCGCTGGTGGCTAAATATAATGTGCCTGTGGTGGCGATCTCGAATGATGAAACGGGTATTTCCGAAGACCCCGATGTACGTTTTGCAGTAGCCAAAAAAATTGTCGAGCGGGCTGCCGACTTTGGCATCAAGCCACACGACATTGTGGTTGATCCCCTGGTTATGCCGATTGGGGCCATGGGAACGGCCGGCCAACAGGTGTTCCGGCTGGTGCGGCGCTTGCGCGAAGAGCTGAAAGTCAACACCACCTGCGGCGCATCGAATGTTTCCTTTGGCATGCCGAACCGCCGCGCCCTCACCGGTTATTTCCTCGCCATGGCCGCCAGCCACGGCATGACATCGGCCATCATGAACCCGCTGCACGACGAAGACATGCACGCCATTTTCGGTGCCAATGTGCTGAATGGCACCGACGCACATTGCAAATTCTGGACAAACAAGTTCCGGGAAATGACATCAGGTCCGTCAGCAGCGGCACAGGCGGCAGGACTTCAGTCGTCGAACGAGGACATTGAAGCAAGACGTGCAGCGCGTGAAGCACGGCGCAGGCGCTGAAACTACTCGCCCCGATCACATTGAGCAGGCCACGTCTTCTCACTCCATGTTTCCAACGGTACGGGCTTCACCTTCGCCCTGAACGTCGGCTTGGGTGCCGGAAATTCACCGTTGGCCCTGCTGCCGTCGCCTGTAGACAAATTGAGCTGGCAATTGCCGTTGAGACCGTGGTTTTCCCAATAGATGTCAAGGCCAACAACAAGGAATTGGCCTTTACGCCAGGCAATTGTCAGTCTTTCATCCAGGTCATTGGTCGATCCCGGTTGGTAGTTCCATCCCACTTTGAGTGAATGCTTGTTCACAACTTCAAGCGACTGCACCCAGCCCGCATATTCCCTGAAAGTAATGTTCTGCTGCCAAATCGTCGGTGGCTTGGCAAGATTGACAGGCGCGTCCCCTGCCCCCAGATAAATCGCAAGATCAACTGTTTCGCCTATCGTCAGCGGGTAGTGACCGCGCGACAAATCCCAAGTCAGGTCCCGCCCCGGTCCCACCAGCACAAGCACCGCCCGATCCAACGTGCCATCAGCATCCATGTCGAGTGTCGCTTCAAACAACACCTCACGTCGAGACGCTGCAACAGCCGGACAGGCCACGAAAAAACATAAAACCAAAGTCAGCACGAGGCGCACAGGACATCCTCCAATTTCGTCGCCCCCTCAAAGAAGCATTCAACCAGCGAAATCTCCAGCTTGCAAGGGGCACCGCTTGGAGCGTAGACACCCGACATGCAAAACTATCTCACCGTTTTCGAAGCATTGAAAAATGAACGCGCCGCCGCGTTATTTTCCCAGCACGGCCTGATGGTCAAAACCGGTGAAGGCCTGGGTGCGGCAATTCTGAAATTGCTGAAACCATCCTGGACAACTGATGGTCCCGATGAATTACTCAATACCAACGGATTGTTCTTCAGTGTCTGGATTGATGCAGCCTGTGAAGCGGAAGGCATCGTCCGCTACAATGTTCATGCTAAAAAACTGCGGATGATCAAGGGCGAGGCTTTTGCCACCCGGGAATTTGCCCGGGCTTTCCGCGCCCAAGGTAAAGATGAATTGGAAGGATGGCCCAATTGGTCATATCCCAAGGGTCCGATCACGCTGTTTGAAGGTCACTTCCCGCTCGATGAAAAAACTCTTAAGGCAGACACGTCAGCGCTGATGGATCGTTTCGCAAATCTGACACCAATGCTGGATCGATTGCTCGCAGAAGGGTAAAGTCGACGTTGGCGCGTCGGCTGTTTACCAGCCACGCCGGCTGTTCACCTGCCAGTGTGGAACCAAATCAGATATCCAGTCCAGCAAGTCGCCGGGGATAGCAATCCAAACATTTTCAACATCGGAGGCCCTGATTTCGAAAGTCGATGGGTTGAGATACCAATCGCCCTGCTCCACTATCAAATCAGTGAATGGCAGAAAAAGCGGGCGATGCAGCCAAAAGATTGGCATAAGCAGCCTGAGCCATATTCCATTTTCGGTTACCGCAATTGTCGTCACACCAGAATAGTTGACCCAACTCCACTTTGATCCAAAAAATATGATGTTGACCAATAGTTTCTGCCCGAGGCGGTTCTGCGGCCATTTTCTGGCAGCATAAACAACGGCGAGCCTTTTCCAATAGATTGCCCTGGACCTCTGCACCAAAAGCAGGATCCCGGCAGAAAATAAAATGCCGAAAACTGTAAGGGCGCTTGGGAACATGGCCAGATTCTGGCATTTCCCAGTTAATGGCATGTTGACGTTGGGGAATCGACGTCGCTTTTGGCATGTTAACTCGTGGCAAGCAGATTATAAGCATGGCCAACTTCGGATGTTAAAATGAACGAAATCAATCCCCTTATTGTCTTCACCCCCTCTGGCAAGCGCGGGCGTTTTCCACTTGGAACGCCGGTGCTCACGGCAGCGCGGCAGTTGGGTGTGGATATCGACTCAGTTTGCGGGGGACGCGCCATTTGTGGCCGCTGCCAGATCAATGTGGGGATTGGTGAATTTGCCAAGCATGGCATCACTTCTGCGGCGGATCATGTTTCGGAATTTTCGCAGGTTGAAGTGCGTTACGACAGAATTCGCGGATTGGCCGCTGATCGTCGCCTTTCTTGCCAAACCAAAATCCTGGGCGACCTTGTCATCGATGTGCCACCAGAGTCACAAGTGCACAAGCAAGTGGTGCGCAAGGAAGCCGACACCCGCGCCATCGAGCTTGATCCCGCGACCAAGCTTTTTTATATCGAGGTTGAAGAGCCAGATATGCACAAGCCTTCCTCCGATCTTGAGCGGGTTTACACGGCGCTGAAAAACCAATGGGGCGTGGACGATGTAACTTGCGAGTTCCACATTCTTGCGGGCCTGCAAAAGACCTTGCGCAAGGGAGAATGGAAAATCACCGTTGCAGTTTATTCGCGTGCACCCGGCGGTGGCAATCGGCTGGTGGCGATCTGGCCGGGTTTCCATGATTCAATTTTCGGTATTGCCATTGATGTGGGTTCCACCACCATTGCCGCCCATCTCACCAATCTCTCAACGGGCGACGTCGCTGCATCAGCAGGCTTGATGAACCCACAAATCCGCTTTGGTGAAGACCTGATGAGTCGGGTTTCCTATGTCATGATGAACCCCGGTGGCGATGTCGAAATGACCACGGCCATCCGCGTTGCCTTGCAACAACTGGCGGAGGAAGTTGCTGGACAGGCGAATGTTCCGTGTACGGATATTATGGAAGTAGTGCTGGTGGGAAATCCCGTCATGCATCATCTGTTTTTGGGCGTGGACCCCACGGAACTTGGTGGTGCGCCGTTTGCATTGACCACAGGACTGCCGCTGACTTTCCTGGCTAAGGAAATGGACTTCAAGCTTAATCCCGGCGCTTATGTTTATGTATTGCCTTGCATCGCTGGTCATGTGGGGGCTGATGCAGCGGGCATGGTGCTTTCGGAAGCGCCGCATGAATCCGATGAATTCATGTTGTGTGTTGATGTCGGCACCAATGCGGAAATTGTGCTCGGCACGAAAGACCGCTTGCTCGCCTGCTCGTCCCCCACCGGGCCTGCATTTGAAGGCGCACAAATATCCTGCGGCCAGAGGGCGGCTCCCGGTGCCATCGAGCGGCTGCGCATCGATCCAGCAACTTTGGAGCCGCGTTATAAAGTCATCGGCTGTGACTTGTGGTCGGATGAACCCGGCTTCGAAGTTGCAATTGCGCAAACCGGCGTGACAGGCATTTGCGGCTCCGGCATCATTGAAGCCATTGCAGAGATGTATCTGGCTGGCATTGTCAGCCAGGATGGTTTGGTGGACGGTGCACTTGCAGGGATCAGCCCCCGTATTGTACCCTACAAGCGCACTTATAATTACGTCATCCGCCAGCCTGCGGATCAGTCCCATGAACCCCTGATCCGGGTGACCCAGAATGATGTGCGTGCCATCCAGATGGCCAAGGCCGCACTTTATGCGGGCGTACAATTGTTGATGGATAAACTCCACATCACCCATGTTGACAAGATCCGGCTGGCCGGGGCTTTCGGTTCTCACATCGACATGAAATACGCCATGGTGCTGGGGCTTATTCCGGATTGCAACTTGTCGAAAGTTCAAAGTGCGGGCAATGCTGCAGGCACAGGTGCCCGCATCGCCCTGCTGAACAAATCCGCCCGCGACGAAATCGAGGCCGTGGTGCGGCGCATCGAAAAAATCGAAACTGCTGTCGAACCGAAATTCCAGCAACATTTTGTTGAGGCCATGGCACTGCCGCACAAGACAGCGGCGTTTGCTGAATTGAAAAAAGTTGTGACATTGCCCCCGTTCAAAGTGGTGGAAACGCTGGGCGATGACGGTGGAGCGCGGCGGGTGAGACGGCGGGGGTAGTTGCTTTGAATTCAAACTGTTTACTTCTCTTATTTTCACGCAGCATTTTCTTCGGCTAAACTACCGACATGCAACTCCTCACTTGCCCCTCCACCGGCAACACTGAAATTCTTGACGTGCCCATGCCTGCCCTTGCCACTGGCGATATCCTGATCGAAATGCTGGCCTGTGGTGTTTGTGGCACTGATGTGATGAAGGTCTACGATCAGTCGGTGGCAAAGCCAGTGCAACTCGGCCATGAGATTGTCGGGCGGGTTGTGGTGGGCAACACGCACTTCACAAAAGGCCAACGCGTCGCCGTGGCTCATCATGCGCCGGATCATGCCTCTCACTACAACAAACGCGGCAGTGCCACGCAGGATCCCGTTTTCAAATCAAGCAATGTGTTTCCCGGTGGATTTGCGGAATTCATCCGTGTACCGATTGATTTGGTTCAGCATACGGTGTTTGCCGTGCCCGATAGCATGCCAACAGTGCGGGCTGCATTCATGGAGCCCCTTGCCTGCTGTTTGCGGGCCTTGGACCGGGTGCCGGTGCAGGCTGATGATACGGTGCTGCTGGTCGGTGCGGGTGCCATCGGCTTGTTGTTCGTGCCGCTCATCGAAGCGGTGGGAGGGCGGGTTGTAGTGGCAGACGTGCGAGAAGAACGGCTTCAGGCGGCACGTGACTGGGGGGCTGTTGCAACAGGCATGGTAGGCCGGGACGATGTTGCGGCTTCTTGCAAAGCCCAAAGCCAAGGGCGCGGTGCTGATGTGGTGATCCTCACGGTGGTCGATCAAGCCACGCTGGAACTTGCGCTCTCCAGTGTGCGGGATGGCGGCTGGATCATTCCCTTCGGCGTGAAGCCCGGCATGATGCCGATCGTCGATCTTTGGCAATTGTATCACCGCGAAGTAAGTCTGGTCACCAGTTATTCGGCGACGCCGGATGGTTTGGGACGTGCCTTGAAGCTTCTGTCGAAACCCGGTTTCGAGCTTGAAAAAACTACTAGCCATCAACTGCCGTTGGCCGATGCTGCCCATGGATTTTCTTTGTTGCATGCGGCCAAGGCATCGAAAGTGCTGGTGATAGGAGCTGCCTGAACAGCCTCCCTACCCCATTTTTTGCGCTTGATACGCCTTGGCAATGTCGGCGGCAACTTCAGCGTTGTTATAGACCAATGCGATGTTGGCGGTGAGTGAACGGCCTTGGGTGATCTCGGCAATGCGTTTCAGGAGATAGGGTGTAACGAGCTTGCCGACAATACCATCGCGCTTCGCATCAGCCAAAGCACGATCAATATGGGGGGCAATTTCGCTGGCCGGAATTTCTGCCGCTGCCGGAATCGGATTGGCGACGACGATGCCACCTTGCAATCCCAATTGCCATTTGGCTCGCATCAAAGCTGCGACTTCGGCTGCAGTGTCGCAACGCTGGGTCAGTTGATGGCCGCTGCGGCGCGAATAAAAGGCCGGAAATTCGTCGGTGCCATAACCCACCACAGGCACGCCCTGGGTTTCGAGAATTTCCAGCGTTAGTGCCAAATCAAGTATGGCTTTGGCACCGGCCGTCACCACCGCCACGTTGCTGGTGGCAAATTCCATCAGGTCGGCGGAGATATCAAAATCCTTTTCGGCCCCCCGGTGGGCGCCGCCCATGCCACCGGTGGCGAAAACACTGATACCCACCAGTGCGGCAATCCGCATGGTGGAGGCCACGGTTGTTGCCCCTGTCATCTTTCGCGCCACAACATAGGGCAAATCGCGGGTTGAAACTTTCATGATGTCGGGGCCGGTGCGGGCAAAATGTTCCAGCTCCCTGGCTTCAAGCCCTGCCCGCAACTCACCATCAACCACTGCGATGGTGGCGGGTGTTGCGCCGCGCTGGCGAACAAGATCTTCGACTTGTTGGGCCATTTGCAAATTGTCGGGAAACGGCATGCCGTGGGCGATGATGGTTGATTCAAGTGCAACGATGGCCATGCCCTGTGCTTTGGCCCTTTGTACTTCGGTTGAGAGTCTGACTTGCATTTTCAATCCAATGTGGAACGGGAACTGGCAATAACGCGCGCTGCCTGCTGTTGACCGCGAGCCGCTGCCACGTCAAGGTTTTCACCCTGCAACAAGCCGAAAAGCAAGCCTGCAACGGCGGCATCGCCAGCGCCTGTAACGTCAATGATTTTGGCAGCTGTTTGGGCCGGAATGTGGTTGGTATTTATGCGATCGGAAACAAAGGCACCTTCGGCGCCCGCATGAATGACAATGTTTTGGATGCCGTGCCTGTGCAAGATTTCAAGGGCCTGATGAATGTCGCGGGTGCCGGTGAGTTGTTCCACCTGGTCGAAGTTTGGCATGGTGAGAAGGATCGGGGTTTTCGCTGCCACATTCAATAGCTTTTCGCACTTGGGGACTGAGACAGTTTCGATGACCAACTTGTGGGCAGCAATTGCAGCAATAGCGTGCAGCGTTGCGAGGGGCAGATTGCAATCGGCCACCACAAGCCGTGCAGCCCGAAGTTTGTCGAAGTGGCTTGCCATGAACGCAGGTGTGATTATCTCAACTGCTCGCATGTCACTCAATGCGGTCACCAACTCGCCATTGCTGTCCAAAAGGGCAACATAAGTTCCGGTGGCAATTGCTTGGCGGAAAATTGCCGTGACATCGACTCCCGCAGCACTTGTCTGTTCGATCAGCAAATCGCCGTGGACATCGTTTCCGACAACGGAGATCAGCGCCACATCAGCACCAAGACGCGCCAGATTGTGGGCAATGTTCCGCCCCACGCCGCCCGCTGAAATTGTCACTTCGCCGGGGTTTGATGTGCCGAGAATGTTACGGTTGTTCGACTTGGCCTTGATATCAATATTGGCGCCGCCAATCACCACCACATCTGCCATGTCTAAAATCTATCTTCTCAAAAATCAGTTGGCACGCCGCCTTCGCGCAATCGACGATCAACGAAATCATCAAGCCCGTCCTTGATCGCGCTATCCATTGCAGGCATTTGGTATTCAGTCAGGGCCTGTTTGTAAAGTGTGTTGGCGCGCTTGTAGGCGTCGGGGCTACCTGCCGCCGCCCATTGCTGGTAATTGCGCCAGTCGGATACCATGGGGGCGTAGAAGGCATCGGTATATCTGGCAAGGGTATGGGCCGCGCCAAAGAAGTGCCCACCGGGGCCAACTTCCCGGATGGCTTCAACACCGAGGGAATCCTCGGTTATTTCAACAGGTACCATGAACTCCTTGACCATCTGGATGAGGTCGCAATCGAGGATGAATTTTTCGAAACTGGCAACCAGTCCACCTTCCAGCCAGCCCGCGCCATGCATGATGTAGTTGCCGCCACCCATAGTCAGTGCCCAAAGCGAGAAAACACTTTCGTAGGCCGCTTGGGCATCCAGCATATTGGCGGCATTGGTGTTCGAGGTGCGATAGGGAAGGTTGTAGCGCCTCGCCAATTGTCCGCCGATGATGGTGGCCTTCATGTATTCCGGTGTGCCGAAAGCCGGTGCGCCTGATTTCATATCGACATTTGATGTAAAGCCGCCATAAATAACCGGAGCGCCTTTCCTGACGAGTTGGCAGAAGGTTAGGCCTGCCAAGGCTTCGGCATTCTGTTCCACCAGTGCGCCTGCAACGGTGACCGGAGCCATGGCACCGGCCAGCGTGAAGGGTGTGACGCAAACAACCTGATTGCGCGATGACATTTCCATCATGCCCGTCAGCATGTTGCTATCAAGTTTCAGTGGCGAATTGGTGTTGACGATGGTTGTGAGACTGGGTTCGGATTCAAATTGTTCGTGGGAAATACCGCGGGCCAATCGTGCAATTTCAATGGCGTCACGAATGCGTTCAACGCCCAATGAATAGCCAACGAATGGCTTGTCGGTCAGTGTGGCCACATCTCGAAGCGCTTCGAGATGACGAGTACCCGGATGAATGTCGATGGGTTCCACAGGATAGCCAGCGATGAAATCAATGGCGTTGAAATGATGGCCAAGTTTGATGAACTTCTGGAAATCAGCCCGTGTGCCAGTGCGGCGTCCACCTTCCATGTCATGGCAGTTTGGCGGGCTTCCTACGGTGCCAAAGGAGATATTCGGACCGCCCATCAGCATTTGACGGTTGGGATTTCTGGAGTGAATGGTGAAACTGGCAGGCGCGTGGGCCATGGCATCTTCAATCATCACGGGATCAAAACGCACCCGTTCTCCATCAATCGAAGCGCCAGCTTTTCGCAAGATGTCGAGGGCTTCCGGCATCATGAAATCCATGCCGATTTCGGCCAATACTTTTAGCGAAGCCAAATGAATGGATTCAAGTTGGTCATCACTGATGAGTTTTGTCGGTGGAAACGGTCTTGCCGACTTGATGTGGCGTTGCTGCTGGATGGTCGAGCCACCTTGACGGCGTTGGGTGTCGCGGCGGTTGCGGCGGATGGGATCGACGGGTGTTTCAGTCATCAGGTTTTTCCGGTGTTACGATAGGCACTCAAGGCGGGATCAGCAGCTACCTGTTTCAAAAGCCATTCTTCAAAGCGGCGCACTTTTGGCTTCTTGCGGTTTTCCATGGCACAGGCGAAATACCATTGGTGGCGATGCGGCACGCGCAGTGGAAAGGGTTGGACCAGCCGCCCCAGTTTGATTTCTTCCGAGGCAAAGGGTCCGATGGTCATGGCAACGCCCCTGCCCTCAATGGCAGCCTCCTGGGCAAGAATATAACTGTCGACTGCAAGCCGATTGGATTGCTGGACGTTGCTGACGCCTGCCCCCTCAAGCCACAATTGCCAATCTTCTTCGGCGGTATAAACATCAATCAGCTTATGCTTGTGCAGGTCTTCCGGGGTTCGCAAGGGATTTTCGCCACGCAGCAATTGGGGCGCACATACCGGCACCAACATGGAACGAAACAGCGGCACATAGTGGTGTATCGGCGCCTTGTTGCGGGCCAACACCACACCAACATCGACGTTGCGCTCATCAAAATCCCAATCAAAATAGGAAGTGGACAATCGCACCTTCATGTCAGGGAATCGCCGTTCAAAATCATGCAGGCGCGGTATCAACCATTTGAGTGCCACCGTGACGTAGACTTGGATAGTCAGTTCATTGTCGACAGCAGCTGGGCGCACAGCTTTCGTGTGCGCATCGATCTGGTCAAAGGCATCCCGGATAACCGGGTAATAAGTTTGACCTGAGGTTGTCAGTTCGGCATGGCGGGCATCCCGCCGAAACAATGTAAGGCCCATGCGGTCTTCCAGCAATTTAACCTGGTGGCTGATGGCCGAACGGGTGATGCCCAACTCGCCTGCAGCCGCGCGGAAGCTGCCCAAGCGGGCAGCGGCTTCAAAGGCCGTCAGGGCACGAAGCGGGGGAAGATCACGTTTGGCCAAGTTGGCTCACCTTGTCGTTTCAGTCGTTGAGAATAACAGTATGAATATCATTGTGTTAATGGATAATCTTGCCACAAGCTCGGTATTTTGGTGAATTTATCTCACCATAATTGTTGTATTATCGCGCTTCCCTGTCCAGTATCGAACAGGCAAATTGCGACACAGAAAAATTGATTTTGGAGTGCCACGCATGAGTGCAATAGAAGACCTTTCGAAGCGGCGCGGCGGGCGCGATGCCAGGCGGGCCTTGCGGTCCCGTGCCATCCCCATGGATGAAGCAGCTGTGCGGCCTGGCATGACCGGCGGGCAATATCGTCCGCTGAAGGATTCCGACATGCCGCGCATTCATGCGGCGGCTTTGCATTTGTTGGAAACAGTCGGCCTTGGCAGTGCCATCCCCTCATGCATTGAAGCGATGACGGCCAAGGGTTGCTGGATGGATGGCAGAGGCAGGCTGTGCATTCCGCCTGCCCTGGTGGAAGATACCATTGCCAAGGCGCGGCGGAATTTCACACTGTATGCACGCGATACAAAACATGACATGGAACCTTCTGGCAAACGGGTTTATTTCGGCACGGCTGGAGCAGCGGTGCATATTGTGGAACCTGCCACACGGGAATATCGCGAGTCACTTCTGGTCGATCTTTATGATGCGGGCCGGATTGTTGACTTGTGCGAACACATCCATTTTTTCCAGCGACCGCTCACCGCCCGCGACATGATCACCGGGCATGACCTTGATATCAACACCATGTACGCCTGCCTCGCCGCCACGCAAAAACATGTTGGCACAAGCATGGTGGAACCCGGCCATGTGGAGGAATGCCTGCAGATTTTACATGCCATTGCCGGCAGTGAGGAAAAGTGGCGCGAGCGGCCTTTCGTATCACAATCCAATTGCTTTGTGGTGCCGCCCCTCAAGTTTGCTGAGGATGCCTGTCGCTGTTTGGAAGTTGCGGCGCGGGGTGGCATGCCGGTTCTGTTGCTTTCGGCAGCACAGGCAGGGGCCACTTCGCCTGCCGCCTTGGCGGGAACAGTGGTGCAGGCTGTGGCTGAATGTCTGGCGGGACTGGTTTATATCAATTGTGTAGTGCCTGGTGCCGTGGCGATTTGGGGGCCTTGGCCTTTCGTATCAGATTTGCGCACCGGTGCCATGTCGGGCGGATCGGGTGAACAGGCGCTGATCACATCGGGCTGTGCGCAAATGGGACACTATTATGATCTCACCGTTGGTTCTGCTGCCGGCATGTGCGATTCAAAATTACCAGACATGCAAGCGGGTTACGAAAAAGGTGTGACGGCGGGCATTTCGGCCATGACAGGAATCAATCTGCTCTATGAATCGGCGGGCATGCATGCGTCGCTTCTCGGGTTTTGTCTCGAAAGCCTGCTGATCGACAATGACATGCTGGGGTCCATCAACCGCAATGTGCGTGGCATTGAGGTGACCGAAGATTCACTTTCTCTCGATGTAATCCGCGAGGTTTGTTTGAATGGTCCGGGACATTATCTCGGCAGTGACCAGACGCTTAACCTGATGCAAAAAGACTATGTATATCCGCTGATGGCCAATCGCATGAGCCCCAAGGAATGGCTGGAAGCCGGCAAGCCTGATATTGTGGAAAAAGCGGCGGCCCGCAAACGCGAAATTCTTTCGACTTATTATCCTGAGTACATTCCGCGTAACATCGATGAATACATTCGTTCGAAGCATGATATTCGCTTGCCACGAACGGTGATGGAAACTGGTGATCCGCGCTGGCGTGCCTGAAGCTTGCTTACGGCGGCCACTTGAATGGGTCCCCCACCTTCGGCCTTCGGCCACGTCCTCCCCGATGAAGAATCGGGTTGAAGGTGAATTTAGACACGGCCCTCCAACCCGATTCTTCATCGGGGAGGCGGTGGC
>JANOVS010000068.1:0-32042 GCA_031417515.1 Hyphomicrobiales bacterium | reverse complement strand
CACCATGGACATCACACTTGAAGAATTTTCGTCGAAACCGCGACTGAAGTCGCTTCTCGAACACCTCGGCCAGATCGCTGATCCGCGCGATGTGCGCAGGGTGGCTTTCCAGTTGCGCGAGGTGTTGTTCCTTGTGGTGTGTGGCACCATTTGCGACTGCGATGACTATGAGCACATGCCGGATGGGGAGCGACCCATATCGCATTCCTTCGCCGCTATCTGCCTTATGAGAACGGTGTACCCGACGGGTGACGGCTGATGCTGCAAAACGCACCGGCCTTGCAGAAGGCACCGCCATCACCATTGGTACATGCGATGTTGCAAGCGAAGCGATGAGCATTGGTGTGACTGCACCCGGCGACATGATGTTGATGTATGGTTCCACGGCCTGGATCACCCTGCTCATGGACGCGCCTTTGATGGATGAACGGCTGTGGGCCACGCCTTACATTTTCCCCGGCACCTATTGCCTGCATGGCGGCATGGCGACGTCTGGTTCACTAACGCGCTGGTTCCGCGACATGGTGGGTGGCGAGTATGTTGCCAACGAAACAAAAGGTGGTGAAGATGCCTATTCGGTTCTCACACAGCAGGCCGCGCAAGTGAAACCAGGATCCGATGGCATTGTGGTATTGCCCTATTTTTCCGGTGAGCGTTCGCCGATCAATGATGCTGATGCACGGGGGCTGATATTCGGACTCGATATCGGCCATACGCGCGGCCATATGTATCGTGCGGCCTTGGAAGGCGTTGGTTATTCCATCAATCACACACTGCAAGTGATGGCAGCAGCGGGGGCTGATGCCAAGTTGATGACCGCTGTGGGCGGTGGCACCAAGAACCCCACATGGCTGCAATCGGTTTCTGACATCACCAAGGTTCCCCAGCGCGTGCCGTCGATCACCTTGGGTGCGTCTTACGGCAACTGCTTCATCGCAGGTTATGCCGTGGGCATTTTCAAAGACCCCAAAGAAATATCAAAATGGGTGGCAACCGATCGAACAGTGGCACCCCTGCCCGAAAACCACGCCATCTACGACACGCGCATGAAAACCTATCTCGAACTCTACAAGCGCAACGCCGATTTGATGCATGCGACGAGCAAGGAACAGAGATCGTTGTGAATCCTCCTACTTCGATTGTTCGAGCACATAGATGTGTGGTGTGTTCGACTTTGGCAGCGTTGCAGCGGTCAATTCGAGGGTTGAGCCCTTCACACGCGTGATGTTCTCCGGCTTGCAATGGCCAAGGAAGGTTTCAACGGGTTCAATTTTCAAAACACCCTTGGCACTGAAATAATGCATGGGGATAACGACCTTGGGCTTCAGTCTTGTGATCACCTTGTCCAATTCATCAAGCGCAATGGTGGCGTGAGCGCCGGCCAGGGCCAGCAGCACATCAACCTTGCCTTCGAGTTCTTTCAGATGATCTTCGAGGACGGGAATGCCGGTGTCGCCCATATGCAGGAAGCGGATGCCCTCAAGTTCAAAATGATAAAGTGCATTGGCATCGGGATCGCGGTTGTATTCTTTGCGATAATCAAACGTCATGCTTTCCCACGCGGGATAGGATTTTACAAAGAGCTTGTTGTCGATCTTCTTGCCTTCCGGTGGCAACTCCAATGTGTTGACCACGATGGGTTTGCCTTTTATGTGGCTGGGATCAGAGTGGAAGCTGTCGGTTGCTGAACTCATCAGCACAATATCAGCTTCCTCGTTGATGGGGTCAAAGCCGCTGTTGCCGGGCGCCGGGGTGTAGGGGTCAGTCACAACTGCAAGATCATCGGTTTCGAGGCGAAAACTTGCATGGGCATAGAACTTGATTTTCATGATGGATGTCCTCTTGTTCAGGAAACTTTGTGGCCGCTGAACAGTGTCCAGCTTTCGGCGAGATCACTTTGTATAGCTGCGAACTTGACGAGATGCGGTGCTTTCATGTGGGCTTCCCAATCGGTGCGCGTGGCCCAGTTTTCGTGGAAGACGAATGTGCCGGGTTCCACATCAGACTCGTGCATGTCGTAGTTCAGACAACCTTTTTCCGCGTGGGTGGGAGCCACAAGTGTTTTCAAAATGTCTCCCAGTTTTTTCTCGAGACCTGGCTTGGCTTTCAATGTGGCAACGACTGTCAAAGGTTTCATGTATTACTCCTCTTTTTATCGATTGAACTATGAACAAGATTTGCACCTTGCTGGTTGGCCAATTTTTTCACCAACGACGGAATTTCGGAAAAACTGTTTGCCAGTGCTTGCGGCTTCAGTTGCGCCAGCGGTATTTTGGAATAGCCATAGGTTACGGCGATGACTGGTATTCCAGCAGCATGGGCGGTTTCTACATCCACTTCGCTGTCACCAATCATGATGGTTTTGTAATCAGGTGGCATGATTTGCGGCAATGTTCGCAAGAGGTGCTGCGGATCGGGCTTGGCCACACCATAAGTATCGGGTCCGGCGATGACATCGAAAAATGCAGCGAGTTGCAAGCCTTCGAGAATCTTGCGCGAAAATGATTCCAGCTTGTTGGTGCAGACCACCAGTCGCCAGTTCCCGGCTTTCAAAGCTTTCAAAGCATCCATGACGCCGGGATAAGCAACGGCTTTGGCGGGAAGGCGTTTGGCATAGAGTTCGCGAAAGCGCGTTGCAGCGATCTCAAGAAAATCGGGTGTGGTTGCAAGTCCGCGCAGTTCCAAAGCTTTTCTCACCAGATTCACAATGCCATGACCGATGAGCTTGCGTGCACCTTCAAGGCCGATTGGGGCCAACCCACGTTCTTGCAGCAATTCATCCAGTGCATCAGCAAGATCAGGCGCACTGTCCACCAGCGTGCCGTCGAGATCAATGATGATCGTGCCAAACTCCCTCGTTTGCGGACGAGAGCTATGGGCCGATGTGTCAGCCACTGGACCTGACTGATTCAGCGATCAGTCGCGCAGAGAGGCCTTGCTCTTCAAGGAAAGGCAAATGACCTGCATTCTCCAAAAGATGAACTGCAATGCCAGGGCTAAGTTTCTTGTTTGTTTCAGAAGACGAAATGATGCCGTCACGCTGCCCCAAGACAATGCGGCAAGGGCCCGGATACTTGGCCAGTTCAGCACGCACCGAGAACAATTGGGTTGAGCCTTCAAACAGACCCGCAGCAATTTTGGTCTGACGCTCGGCAACCGGACCAGCTTCGCGGGCGGCCTGTGTAGCTTTGATCATGGAGGCTGGAAGATCAGCGGGATCGTTCACCAGTTTTTTCATTTGCGCAGACAATGCAGCTTCAGATTTTGCTGCAAGGAACCCTGCAACGAAGTCTCCATCGACAATCGTGCCCAAGCCTGCTGGCGCAAACAGTGTGAGCGATTTGATTGTCAAACCATTTTGCACCGAGAGGGCGATAGCAATAGCAGCACCTAGCGAATGGCCAACAAGATGAAACTCTGTGCCCATGCTGCGCAATGTTGATTCAACAGCATCGACGATGCACTGGAAACCAGGTGCAGCAGCATCCGGCGAAGCGCCGTGGCCCGGCAAATCAATGGCGAGCAAAGTGTTTGGCAAGCCAATGGCCATGGCGATCTGTCGCCATGCGGCGATTTCAGCGCCGAAGCCATGGATGAATACGACTGGTGTGCCTTTGCCGTCCTTCAAGGACTTTACGTTGAGACCTGTCGCCGAGGCAACTGCAGACTTGCCCGACTTCGCAACCAAGGCTTCGACGTCGCGCAACACAACGGCACCATCAGGGCCGGTGCCAGCAATACGATCAATCTCAAGACCACTGTTCTGCGCCGTACGGCGGGCCAATGGGGAGGAGCGACCTTGGCCGTTCACGGCAGCGCGAGCAGGTGCAACGACATCATGCTGCTTCGCACCAGTGCCGTTTTTTGTTAGTGCCTCAGCCTGTTTCTTTGCGGCAGGCTTTGCGTCTGCATCACTACCAAGAACAACAAGCGGCTCCAACACCGTAGCGGTGTCCCCCACCTGATAGGGCAACTCGATCACCACACCAGCAGCGAAAGCCTCCACTTCAAAGGTGGCTTTTTCCGATTCAACTTCGGCTACGATCATGCCCTTCTTGACCGTGTCCCCCAGCTTCACATGCAGGGCGACAACTTTTGCTTCCGTGAGATCCTGCCCGACCTGGGGACACAAAATGGCGTCTGACATTGCGGCCTACTCCGCTGCCTGGGCATAAGCATCAAGATGCAGGCTGCGGCGGGCCGCTGCCACAACATCATCCTTTTGCGGCACGCTGGCTTTTTCAAGCACAAGATTGAAGGGCACTGGAATATCAAGGCCCGCCACAATCTCAACCGGCGCATCAAGCTCATAGAACGCTTCGGCTTGAATGATCGATGCGATGTCGGAGGCCACGCCACCACGGCGGCAGGCTTCTTGCACGATGACGACGCGCTTGGTTTTGGCAACCGACTTCAGGATCATCTGTTTGTCGAGCGGCACCAGGGTGCGCGGATCAATGACTTCAGCCTCAATGCCCTGCTTGGCGAGTTCGGTCGCAGCTTCGAGCGCACGATGCACCATGTTGGACCAGGCGATAATCGTTACATCCTTGCCTTCACGCTTGATGTCGCCCTTGCCGAATTCGATGATATGTTCGCCATCAGGCACAAGGCCCTTGGTCATGTAGAGATGCTTGTGTTCCAGGAACATGACAGGGTCATCCTGGCGCAGCGCATATTTGAGCAAGCCCTTTGCATCAGCAGGGGTTGACGGCATGACGACGCGAAGCCCGGGTATGGCATAGAACAATGCTTCAAGGCTTTGCGAATGTTGTGCCGCAACGCCACCGCCAGTTCCACCTTGTGTGCGCATGACGAAGGGAACGCGGCCATTGCCGCCTGTCATCAAGCGGAACTTGGCGGCTTGATTCACAATCATGTCCATGCCCAGCATGGCAAAATCGACATAAAGAATTTCAACGATAGGCCGACCGCCTGCAATTGCGGCACCCACGCCAACGCCAATCATGCCGGCTTCGGCAATGGGCGTATCGCGCACGCGTTTTGAACCATATTTGGCCAGTAGACCTTCGGTAACTTTGTAAGAACCACCACGTTCAGCAATGCCTTCACCAATGATGAAGACCTGACTGTTGCGTGCCATTTCCTCGTCAATTGCCTCACGCAGGGCATCGCGGTACATGATCTCGCGCATTAAAATGTTCTCCGGATTTACCTGATGTGATGCTTCAATATACAGCCGCAAATTCACGGAATTCCTCAACGGAAACTTCCGGGCTGTTTTTGGAAAATTCCACAGCTTCTTCAAACTCGTCTTGCACCTGCTTTTCGATTGTCGCTATTTCGGCCGCTGTGGCACCACCCATTTCAACAAAATCATTGCGGGCACGGTCGACGGGATCACGTTCTTTGTAATATTTGAGCTTGTCTTCAGGCATATATTTGCCAGGGTCATTCACGTGATGCCCCATATGGCGGAAGGTGCGTGCTTCAATCAGGATGGGCCCTTGCCCAGCGCGGCATTTCTTCACAGCTTCGACCATGAGGTCATGCACTGCCAACGGATCGTTGCCATCCACCAGATGGCTTTCAACGCCGATTGCAATTCCGCGTTTGTAAAGATCGGTCTCGCGCGTCGATTCTCCAATCGGCGTCGACACAGCATATTGGTTGTTCTCAATGATCAGAATGAAATTAAGATTCCAGATCGCCGCTAGATTAAGCGATTCTAAAAATGTGCCGTTGTTGGTGGCGCCATCAGTTGTGAAGGTCACAGTGACCGCATCGCTGCCGCGCACCTGTGCTGCAAGTGCAGCCCCTACGCCCAGTGGTGTGCCTGCACCCACAATGCCGTTAGCACCGAGATTTCCTGTGGTGATATCTGCGATATGCATGGAGCCGCCATAGCCACGGCAATAGCCGGTCTCTTTTTGCAAGAGTTCAGCCACCATGCGCTTGATGTCAGCGCCCCAGGCAATGCAATGGCCATGGCCGCGATGGGTGGAGGCGATGTAATCACCCTTTGACAAGGCCGCGCAGGCACCGGTTGCGATGCCTTCCTGACCGAGGTAGGGGTGGAAATAACCACGGATCAGACCCTGACGGTAAAGCTTAATACCTTCAGTTTCGAAGACACGAATTGAATAAGCTGTTCTGAAAAGTTTTTCCAGAAGTGCCTTTGGTGGTGCATTTTCTCTGGGCGGTGTATTTGCCATATTGATCGAACCTTCTTCGGTTTAACCCGCTAATTGCTTGATAATCGCTCTACAATGCCGGTTCCGGTTTGTCGAGAAAATTTTCTTCACGTCTTGAAAATGTCTGCTCGGGATTGCATACTTGGCCTATTCTGGGCTTTATTGCTATCGGTTGTGGTGATTCCGTTCAGGGCTTTCAACAGACTAAAAGTGCGCTTGCAAAATGCGAGCGGAAAGGACTTTAAATATGGGAGAGACTGGTCGCGTTGATCTTATCCAACGGATTCAGAATCACTACGGCGAACTCCGCCCGGCTGAACGCAAAGTTGCGGATTATCTGCGCAGCCGGGTCGGCATACGCATTGACGCATCGATCACTGAGTTTTCCCGCACCCTGGGTGTCAGCGAAGCGACCATCAGTCGTGTGAGCCGTGCCTTGGGCTATGAAGGTTATCCCAGTCTCAAACTCTCCATCGCCGAAGAGTCCAGCCGCCAATCAACTTATACCAACCTGCCCTCAGGTTTGCTTGACGGTGACAACATGATCACATTGAGCGAAAAACTCTCGCTCACACTTGCGTCCGCAATTCGTGAAACCCATCGCTTGCTTGATGCAGACCGGATTGAAAAGGCAGTACAAGCCGTAGCCAATGCGTCGATGACAATTTTTGTGGGCGTCGGCGGTGCAGCTTCTGTGTGTGATGAAGCCGTGCATATGCTTTTGAAGGCTGGCATCGACTCCAAGAGTTACAATGATGGCTATACGCAGATCACCGCTGCGGCAACCATGACACCGCAGCGAACGATGGTCGGCATATCGCATACAGGACAAACTGAAACTGTTGCTTCGGCATTGACACTTGCCCGCAGCAAGGGATCGAAAACCATTGCCATTACCAGCAATCCGGATTCCGATGTGGCAAAGGCCGCTGAAATCCAATTGATCACTTGGCATAACGATTCGCCGCAACCGTTGTATGGCGATTTTCTTGAAGGCCGCGTTTGCCAGCTTTATCTGGTTGAGCTGCTTTATCTCGGCCTGCTGTTTCACCACGGGCAAAAACCACGTGAAAGTTTGAAAGCAACGGGTATGGCGCTGGAACGCCATTACCTACGCAACGGCAGCAAGACTTGATGCTGTTATTTTACCAGCGACCGCAAATCAGACAGTGTGACCAGCCGATTGGGTAAGTCTCCAAGTTCCGCAACGACGCGGTCGGCGAGTTTGAAATCTTCTTCTGCAGTGTAGGATGATATCGTGACGATGCAATTCATGTTTGCGGATTTTGCGGCACGAAGCCCATTATTCGAATCTTCGACCACAACACATTTTCGAGGATCAAGACCCAAGACTTGCGCTGCCAGATCATAGATGGCGGGGTCCGGCTTTTTCTTTGCAACAATATCACCAGCGAAAACTTTGATGTGTTGTGCGCGTTTCGCACCCAGCATTTTGTCTACAACAGCCTGCACTGCCCGTTCATTGGATGTGGAGCATACTGCAATTTTCAACTGGGCGGAAAGTGCATCATCGACGATCCGGGCAATCCCTGCCCGCAAAGGCAACGCACCACTTTCAATCAATTTCATAAACAAGTCAGTCTTGAGTTTATGCAGCGAAGCAATCGCAGCATCACGCTCGGCCTCTGGAACAGGCCAGCCAATCTCATCAAAATGGCGGCGCATGCGTTCCTTGCCGCCGGCCGTTGTCAGCAGTTCGCCATAGCGTTCAACCGACCATTCGGTTTTCCAGCCAATCGCCTTGAAGGCTTCATTGAAGGCAACACGATGGCCGTCGCGTTCTGTATCAACCAGCACACCATCACAATCAAAAATAAGAGCCTGCATTTTATGCGCGGCCTGCAGCATGAGCGGCACGGCCTTCACTGCCAAAGGTGCGGATCATGTCGCGCACATCGCCCATCATCGCCTCGTATTGCGATTGGATGAAGGGAAGCGGTTCAGCCTCTTTCGGTTTCTTGTCACGATGCCCCATGAAGCCGTCGATAAAGCGCTTCTTGTGCATGGTGGAAATATTGACCTTGGCACAACCTGCACTAATGCAACGGTGGAACTGTTCTTCCGTGAGGCCCGTGCCGCCGTGAAGGGCAATGGGAATGTCGATGGCTGATGTGATGCGCTCCAAGAGTCCATAGGCAATCTTCGGTTCACCCGCATAGAAACCGTGTGCAGTTCCAATGGCTGGCGCAAACACGGCGAGCTTTGGCATTTCCTTGCAGAAGGCCACGCATTCATCAAAGTCGGCGAGAATGGATTTATCCTGCGCCACGAACTTGTCGTCCTCAACGCCACCAATAGCGCCGATTTCAGCTTCAAGGCCAACACCTGCAGCTTCGGTGAGTCTGTAGACTTCACTGGACTTCGCAATGTTTTCTTTGAAGGGCAGCGCCGAACCATCGAACATCACAGACGTCCAACCCGCATCAATGCAGCCTTGGATGATTTTGACATCAGAGCAATGATCAAGATGCAAGGCCACCGGAACGTCGGTGTCACCAGCGAGTTGCTTCACCCATCCTGCAATCGGCTTGAAACCCCAATGGCGAATGGTCTTGGTTGAGACCTGCACAATGATCGGAGCTTTGAGTTCCGTGGCACTGTCAACAATGGCGCGAACGGAATTGTAATCGATCATGTTGAACGCCGCGATACCGTAACGTGCGGCCTGTGCACGCTTGAGCATCGGGCCCATATTCAAAAGTGGCATGTTTTCAGACCTTGGATTTCAAAACGGATTACGAGATTAAATTAGCGTTTCTTGCGGACGGCTGGGGTCGAAGAGGCGGCGTCTACCAGCCGCCTTGGCTTCACTATCAAAAACCGTGCCTTTTGGCGCTGACACGACTTCAAGCTGAAGCCCCCAAGGGGCCATGAAATAGCACCAGCTGAGTCCAAGGTTGGGCCCATCGGCGTAAACCGTTGGCTCATCCAAAACCTTTACGCCGTTGTCTTTCAGATATTTTACAGCTGCGTAAATATCGTCAACATAAAAGGCGAGATGATAGCCACCGACATCCGAGTTTTTCGGCAATACGGTTTTCTGGTCAGGTGAAGAATATTCAAACAATTCCAGATTGGTGCCATTGCGCATGCGCACATAGCGGAATTCTTTTACGACGGCGCGAGGGTGAATGTTGAGATGCGTCGTCATCCAGTCGCTGTCGTCATTGCGGAAATCGGTGGCAGCTGTGAACAGCACTTCAGCACCCAAAATCTTCTCAAAAAAGTCACAGGCTTCCTGCAGGTTTGGAACTGTAAGACCCACATGCTCCATGCCTTGAATTCCGGGGATTGGCATTTTGTTCACTCCCTAAGTGGGCCCGTTTGAAAATTTTCTTCTCAACGAACGGCAAATTATTGCATTTATTGATTTAACTTCGCGATCACTCTAACCATTTAATTTTCAGATTTTCAAGTCGCGGTGAAAATTATTTTCAGTCGCTCCCAGTCGGTCCATCAGAAATACTTCGCGTTATAGTCATACATCGCCTGATAGGCCCCACCCTTGTTCAGACTGGTGTAGCCAGTCTTGAACAGCTCGTGCTGGTCTTCATAAAGTGCGCGCGTCACGCGTGATGGTTCGACCATGCTTTCGAGCGAGACCATGGCCCCTGCTGCTTCGGCAACGCTGGAGAATTGCCCTGCCCCAACGGCACCCAATATGGCCGCACCCAGCACGGTGCATTCGCGCACTTTGGGTACGCCTGCCGGGATGCCAATCACATCGGTCATGATCTGCACAAAGCCAGGGCTTTTGGTGCCGCCACCGGTGAGACGGAATTCGGTGACGCCGCCTTTCATGCCCGACTGGAAAGTATCAACAATCATGCGCATTTCATTTGCAACACCCTCGAGCACGGCGCGCATCACATCGGCGCGGTCATGGTCAAGCCGCATACCAAGGTAGCCACCCTTGGCTGTTACGTCGTAATAAGGTGTGACTTGGCCTTGCATGAACGGATGGAAAATAAGCCCCTTTGCACCGGCAGGTGATTTCATGGCGAGATCAACCATTTCGGCATAGGGACTGCGTTTGGCTTTTTTGGCAGTCGCTTGTTCAGGCATGCCGAGAATGTCGCGCCACCAGCGCAAACACACACCTGCCGCAAAGGCCGCACCCTCAAGATCCCACATGCCAGGAACGCCATGGCCACCAAGGAACAACTTGTCTCCCGTTACGCGATCAACACTGTCGACGTGTGCCACCATCACAGCCGATGTGCCGACGGTAAATTCCGCCATGCCTTGCTTGATGATTCCGGCACCGATTGCCGCACATTGTTGATCACCGGCACCACGGCAGATCGGAGTGCCTGCAGGGATACCTGTTGCGGCGGCAGCGGCTTTTGAGATCACGCCTGCTTGCGTGGCGGTTCTGCCGACGGGCGGCATCATATCGCGGGTCAAACCACAAAGTTTCAGGACCTGATCACTCCAGTCCAGTTTGCGAATATCCATCATGCCATTCAGCGTGAGTGATGCAGGGTCTGTTGTCCAATCGTCAGCGCCCAAAAGATGCAGGAAATATTCCTGGCCATTTACGACCCAGCGGGTTTTTTCGAAAATGTCGGGTCGGTTATCGCGCAACCAGGCAATCTTGCAGGCAGCCCAGGCAGCGGCAAGCGGCATGCCTGTGTGCTTTTGATAATCAACCGCTGAAAGTGTTTCCGCGAACTTGCCTTCATAGGCTTGGGCACGGCCATCATTCCAGACGATCGAGGGAGCAAGTGGTTGCTTCTTCGCATCCAGCAAACCGAAGGTGCCGCGCTGACTGGAAAAACCGACTGACTTGTAAGATGAAGCTGGAAGATTTGCGGCCTTGATGGCTTGTTTCGAAGCGACGCAGATACCGTCCCAGACATCGGCGAATTCCTGCTCCACCCAACCGGCACGCGGGAAGCTACAGGCATATTCCTTATAACCTGTCGCGATCTCGTTGCCCTTGTCATCATAAATGGCAACAGTCGTGCCTGTGGTTCCCGCATCGATGCCGATGAAAGCCCTGATTGCTTTGCCTGCCATGTTTCTGCTCCCATTCTTTTATTTATGTTGCAACTGAAGCGACCCAGGCATTGACAGTTTCGAGAAACCGTCGCCGCGCCTGTTGTTCGGCCTGCGACCATGATGCGATGATGCGGGCTTTGTCTTCTGCGGGTTCTACTGATGGCCCCAGCATTTTCTGCACATCCACAGCGATTTCCGTATTGCCCGTCCCGCTCCAGGCGTTGTTCACACGCATGGCAAAGGGCAACATGGCGTCATGCCACGTTGCGTCAAGAATTACTGTCTCGCCGTTGAGGGCAACGCTGAGGACATTATGAATGTCACGAATTCCAGTGCGTGCGGCATCACCGAAAATAGCTGGAATATGGCGTGCATGACGAAGTGGAGTGGCAAAATCACCGAGCACCAATTCGACACGGGACTTGATGCCAATTTCATTCAGCAGTGCGGCAAGCAGTATATGCTTGCTCGAACATGATCCTGCGCGTTTCTGCAAAATGCCTTCAAGACTGCGATCGCCCGTCGATTGATAAGGCAGGTTGCGAACGGCATGAAAAACGGAAACCGCATCGACTGGGTTGCCATCGCGCTCTATCTCACCGAGGAAACTCGCAAGAGTGGCATTGCCTGTTTTGGCACCCATGGCTTGCCCCTCCTGAAACATCAGAAGAAAGCGCGGCCATCACTGGAAGAGAAGGCATGCCATTTCTCCCGGTTCACGGTGATGTAGCAACGTTCGCCTTCCTTGCCCATGAATTCCGGCGTTGTCTTCACGCGGATGCGGCTGTCAGCAAGTGTAACGTCAACAATCATGTCACTTCCCAATAATTCAGTGACAAAGATTTCGCCTTGGACGTGATCATCTTTCGGTTTTTTGCCCGAAATGCTCAGCGCGTCAGGTCGCACGCCCAAACGGATTTGCTTGGCGTTCTGGACATCCAAGAGCTTCCGCTGTTCTGGTGTCACGGCAATCGAGAAATTGGGATGGTTGAACCAGGTCTTGCCGCCCTTGTTCTCCAGTGTTGCATCCATGAAGTTCATCGCTGGTTCGCCGACAAAGCCTGCGACCCAGGCATTGACGGGCTTGTTGTAAACTTCACGCGGGCTTCCCAGTTGCTGCAAAATGCCTTCGTGCATGACGGCGATCTGGTCTGCCATGGTCATGGCTTCGAGCTGATCATGCGTCACATAGATCATCGTTGTGCCGAGGGTGCGCTGAAGATGCTTGATTTCACTGCGCATATGAGCGCGCAATTTTGCATCCAGATGGGCGATGGGTTCGTCAAACAGGAAGAGCTTGGGTTCGCGCACAATAGCGCGGCCAATGGCGACGCGCTGCTTTTGCCCACCGGACAATTCCTGCGGGCGGCGCTCAAGCAATTGGCCAATTTCCAGAAGATTGGCCGCTGACTGTACACGTTCCTTGATGCGCGCAGGATCCTGTCCGCGAAGTTTCAGGGGGTTTGCCATGTTTTCGAAAACAGTCTTGTGCGGATAGAGTGCATAGTTTTCGAAGACCATGGCGACGTCACGATCTTTCGGGGCAAGGTCATTGACGCGCACTTCGTCAAACAGAAGATCGCCAGCGGTGATGTGTTCCAAGCCTGCCACCATGCGCATGGTCGAAGACTTGCCACAGCCTGATGGACCGAGGATCGACAGAAAGCTTCCATCTTCAACGTCGATGTTGAGGTCTTTCACAGCTTGGAATTCGCCGTACTTCTTCCAAATGTTTCGGAATGAAATCTTGGCCATGATGTTACTCCATTATTCCTTGACCGCGCCCATGGTGAGGCCGGTGACGAGATATTTACGAATGACAAGGCCCAGAAGCATCATGGGCAATGTGGTGATGGTGCCAGCAGCCATGATGGTGCCCCACTGGATGTTTTGTGGCTGCACAAGTTCACGTGTTGCAACAGGCAATGTCTTGGCCCCACCTGAACCGATGATGGCGGAGAACAAAAAGTCGTTCCAGCCGAAGAGAATGCAGAGCACGATGAAGGCACCGATGCCCGGCGCCACGAGTGGCAGGATGGACATGAAGGCTTGGCTGCGGGTTGCACCATCCACCATTTGCGCTTCCTCCAATGCGTAAGGCACATTGTCGAAGAAGCCCTTCAAAATCCAGATGGCGAACGGCAGGTTGAAGGTGGTGTAGGCGAGGATAAGGCCCGGCAATGTGCCTACGAGATTCAATTCACGGAAAATCCAGAACAGCGGCACCAGCACCGCAACAACCGGTGCCATGCGTGTGGAGATGATCCAGAAGAACAGGTCACCCTTGAATTTGAAGTCGGAGCGGGAAAGCGCGTATGCGCACATGGAGCCCAGCACCACCGAGACAATGGCAGAGCCACCTGCTGCTACAATCGAATTGAAGAAGTAAGTGCCGAAAGGCTGTTGGGTAAACAGATCAATGTAGTGTTTGAACGTTGGTGTAAACTCGAAAAAGACGCTGGCCCCCAACCAGTCACCGACAGCCGGAATCTTGAAGGCTTCCAGCAGGTCCTTGAATGATGACATGATCATCACAAAAATCGGCAGCACGGTCCAGATCAGATAGAGGCCAACAAAGATTCCGGAGAACCAATGGAACGCTTTGGTCCAAGGCGTTTCGTAACTCACAACAGTACGGGAGGTCATGATGCAACTTTCCCTTAATTCTTCACGGGCGCTGATTGCCGGTCGAATATACGGACCAGAATTTTTCCGAGAATGATGGTGATGATGAGCAGGATAAGTGCAATTGCCGCACCGCGCCCAAGCTTGGTGAACCGGAAGGACACTTCATAAAGATAAACCGGAAGTATCTTTGTCGAGTCAGCCGGTCCACCACCTGTCAGCACCAGCAGCGAGTCGATAAAGCGGAAATTGTCCATGAAGCGCAGCATGATCGCAATCAGCAGCACAGGATAAAGATTGGGCAATGTCACCGACATGAAGTTGCGGAAGGGCGAGGCGCCATCAACCATGTTGGCTTCAAGCTGGTCCTGCGGCACGCGCTTCAAGCCAGCGAGGGTGATCAGTGTGATGAGCGGTGTCCATTGCCACACGTCCACCAACACGACACCCCACATGGCGGTTTTGGTATCGGCTAGAATGGATTTTGCACCGAGAATGCCCAAGCTCTGGAATATCCAGTGATACCAGCCGAAAGTGCCGTTGTAGAGGAAGTACCAGACCATGCCGGCAACGATGGGTGCCATCATCATGGGCATCAGCATGGTGGTAACCAGGAATTTTTCGTAACGCGATCCATTGAGTGCAATGGCCAGAAAAACACCGATGGTGATCTGCAGGAACAAACAGAGCAAGCTGTACCAGATCAACAGCTTCCATCCGTTGAGGAAGCGATTATCAGTCAGAAGTTTCGTGAAGTTCTGGAAGTCGTTCCATTCAACCAAGCCAATGTCCACATTGTGGAGGCTCATGTAGATCATCCAGAAGAAGGGGTAGAGCGAGATCGCCGCGAGCAGCAGTACTGCGGGCGCCATCAGCCAGTAATAATAAGCCTTTGAGGGCTGTGCATTAAGGCGCAGGACAGAATCACTGATGCTGGAAACGGGCTTCGCTTCCACACTTTCTACAATCTGGCGCACCCGGAAGAGTTTGCCGCTGTTTTCACCTGGCGTCATGCCATCCACGTTCAAGGCCGTCATTGCTCTCAAGCCTCACATCATAAGGAAAAAGTGGTGGCCTCTGCAATGCAGAAACCACCAGATTGGTAGGTTGTACTCCCCTGCAAGCAAGGGAGGTTTTTTGCACCTGCGCTTATGCGCCGTTGAGCTCGTTCAGCTGCGTCTGCAAGGACTTGCAGGTCTCTTCCGGAGACTGGCCACCAGAGATGCATTTCTGCACTTCTGACGCAAGGATCGAGTGATACTCGTTACCGTTCGGAATTTTGGGGCCCAACACGAAGTGCGGATCCTTGATGCCGTATTCGTAAACGGCGTCAAAGGTGAGCGCGTTTGGCATTTTTGTCGGACGTTGCTTTGCCGCTTGCACTTCTGGATCAGCCACAACCGATTTGCGTGTCGGTGTGCCGCCAAGACCTTTCAACACGTTGAGCTGGTTGGTTTTCGAAACCGACCACTGTGCGAAGATGAAGGCTGCGCGCTTCATGTCTTCCGACGCGTTGCCATTGATGCCGATACCACCGATACCGCAGTTGGTGCCGTTCACAGCTTCGCCGCCATTCTTGATCCATGATGGATCGCCCTTCGGGCATGGTGCGTAGGCCGTCTTGCCGCCCGCAGCGCGTGACTTGGTTTCATCTTCAATCGACGCTGCAAATTCATGGTATTGCGTCTGCATGGCGATGTTGCCGGACTGATAGACAGTGTTGAGCTCAAGTGTGCCGTTGGCAAGGTTGTCAGGATGGCAGACGTCCGACAGTTCCTTGAACTTCTGCATCATGAGGATCGACTGTTCATCACCCCAGTTGGTTTTGCCTGGTGTCTTGGAGCCAAGCTTGTCATCAATGTTCCAATCCTGCCAACGGCCGTTGGCAAACAGGAAGCGCTGAATGTCAAGCTGCGTGGTCCAGGCGAAGGAGCCTTGATGCTGGGCGTAGCCATAAGGCACGTCAGCGCCCCCATCTTTCATCTTCTTGAAGAAGGCTGCCATGTTGGTGACGTCAAGCCACGTCGAGTCCTTGTTGAACTCAAGGCGCTTGCCATATTCCTTTTCGAAATCCTTCGAATGGGTTTCGAAGATGTCTTGGCGGTAGAAGGTGCAGGCGATGGCTGCGTCGTAGGGAAGCGCAATGATCTTGCCTTCCTGATAGAAGCGACCGCAAGCCGACAGGAAGTTGGGGAACCAGGCGTCATCGCCATAGCCTTCAGGATCCTGTGGCAGCGTGTTGTCGCCAAACATGGGTGTCATGTCGGCATAAAAATCAGCGAAAGGCGAGCCGATGGGCTTGTCCTGCACGTAGTTCAAAACATAGTCAGCCTTGCCACCGCGCAGATCGATGCCGACCTTCTGCTGAACGACAGGCAAATCGTCTGTCAGAATTTCGACTTCAATGCCGGTGAGATCGGTGAAAGCCTTGATGTTGTCGCGGATGGCGAAGGATGGCGGCGTGTTTTCCGACATGAACTTCAACTTCGAACCAGAGTATTGTTTCCACTTGGCATCATCCGACGACTGGGCCTGAACCTTGGATCGCGTGATGGTAGAGCTAAGACCCAACGTCAAACCACCGACGCCCAGACCTGCTGCTGTATTGCCGCCAAGTTCCAGAAACTTGCGTCGGTTGATGCGTTTATAGACTGCATCCTTTGGAATATTAAACATCGGGTTTCCTCCTCATGAAATGTTCTGACAGATAAAAACTGCTCTTGCCTTTCCCTGTTTGGACAACGCTTTCAAGTCTATGAAAACATCACTCGAACAGGAACGCCGAACACCATGACATTCCGCCCGGCACACAGCTCATCGATGTTTTTTGACCAAGGTTTTTTCCCGGGCTGAATACGCAAGGAAACTACCTTACATCGATTTTCAGCAATGTAGAAAATTTCCACCAAACAAATCAAGCAGAATCTTTCGCTCCTAAAATTTATTGGAAATAAATGGACTTTTATGTATGATTTCAACAGTTAGAATGACCAAGACAGCGCATGAATATAATTTTCATGGCCGCCTTGGAAAACACAATGTGCTGATTTCAAAAGTCCGTTGAATTAATCAGCAAAAGCAAATCCAGGTTCGATTGGGGACAATCCCCGTGCAACTGGTGATCCCTGCGGGAGTCGAACCCGCCTTTGCAGCGTGAGAGGCTGCCGTCCTAACCGATAGACGAAGGGACCATTTATGGTCTGCAAAACCTTATGCGCTGATTGCGTCTGGCTTGCAATCGCTTCACCTCGACCACACCTCAACTTTCCGTTAGGCTGTGATTCACGCCACAGGAAAAGCCCCGCCAATGCCAGAACACAATTACTTCGCTGCACTCGGTGGCCATCCGCCGCAAACGCAATTGCTCTCCGGCCGTGCCATTTTTACCGAGAGCTACGCCGTCATCCCCAAAGGCGTGATGCAGGACATCGTCACCAGCCTGCTACCCCATTGGACCAACACCCGGGCCTGGATCATGGCGCGGCCGCTTTCCGGTTTTGCTGAAACTTTTGCCCAATATATTGTTGAAGTGGCCCCCGGCGGTGGCAGCACATCACCGGAACCCAACGCCACGGCACAGGCCGTGTTGTTTGTTGTTGAAGGCGAAGTACAATTGAAGCTGCAAGGCAAAATCCACACTCTGACAACCGGTGGCTATGCCTATATCCCCAGCGCCGCAGCCTGGGCATTGGCCAATAATTCCAGTACCAATGCCAAATTCCACTGGATCCGCAAATCCTATGAATCTGTCGATGGCATCGAAAAGCCAAACGCCTTCATTACCAGCGACGGCGCCGTGTCACCTTCAGTCATGCCCGGCACCAATGGTGCCTGGTCCACAACGCGCTTTGCCGATCCCAACGATATCCGCCACGATATGCATGTGAACATCGTCAACTTCCAACCCGGCGGCAGCATTCCCTTCATGGAAACCCACGTCATGGAACACGGGCTCTATGTGCTTGAAGGCAAGGCCGTCTATCGCCTGAATAATGACTGGGTAGAGGTAGAAGCTGGTGACTTCATGTGGCTTCGCGCTTTCTGCCCGCAAGCTTGTTATGCAGGTGGCCCCGGCCCTTTCCGCTATTTGTTGTACAAGGATGTCAACCGCCATCCAAAATTGTCTGTACGCGGATGAAATTCTTACGCCCGCATTCCTGCAACCTCGTCATTCCCGCGAAGGCGGGAATCCCGCTTTCGGCAGGCGAGATTGCGGCAAAGCTGGATTCCCGCCTTCGCGGGAATGACGGTTGGAGGCGTTGATGTTCGAACTCCACCCTTACCCGCTGACGAAAGCTGCCTTCGCCCCCTATGGTAAAATCATTGAGTTGGATGGCAATCCCCCCTTGAGCATCAATCAGGGATTTGCCGAACGTTTTGACGACCTCGCCCCTATCGATGTGTCAAATGAGGGTGGCTCGGTGAAAGTGAGTCTGTTCACGGCCAAACTGCGCCCCCAACCCGTTGCGATCAACATGATGGAGCGCCATCCCCTTGGCAGCCAGTTGTTTTATCCCTTGCAAGACAGACCATGGCTGGTGGTGGTCTGCGGCGATCCACAAGACAGAGGAAGCTTTCGGGCCTTCCGCGCGACAGGTCAGCAAGGTGTAAATTACAACAAGAACACCTGGCACTTTCCACTGCTGGTGCTGGAAGCAGAAAGCCGCTTTCTGATCGTTGATCGCAAGGGACCGGGAAACAATTTGGAAGAGGTGGTATCGCAGCAAAACATCACCCTGCGTACTTGACAAATGTAAGAATGTAAGACATCTTACATTCATGAGCGCGTTCTTCTCAAAAATCACTTCCAAGAGCCAAACCGTAATCCCTCGTGAAGTGCGTGAAATGCTGGGTTTGAAGCCCGGCGACCGTGTGCGTTACGCAATGACCAGCAATGGCGTCGTTCTTGAGAAGGCAACTGAATTTGTCGAAGACGATCCTTTTGCGGTTTTCACCGAGTGGGCAAGTGAAGCCGATGAAAAAGCCTACGGAAACCTCTGACATCATCTTTCAAGCGGGCGAGATTGTGGTTGTTCCGTTTCCCTATGCCGACGTTTTGGCAGAGAAACGCAGACCAGCACTTGTCATCTCCAACCAGCAATTCAATGTCCAACATGGTTTGGTGTGGGTTGCAATGATCACCAGCGCTGGCAACAAAGCTTGGCCAACTGACATTGAATTGCCTCCTGCGGGATCGGGCCTGCTTGCAGCATCACGGATAAGAATCTCGAAGATTGCAACAGTTGATACCGCCCGCGTACAGCGCAGGATTGGAAAGATCAGTGCAAAAACCGCGAAGGCCGTTGCTGTCCACCTTGCTGAAATATTGAGGTAGCTTGGCGATCACCCAAACACCTTCCACCAATGCCGCGCAATGTCTTCACGAGTGGCGATCCAAACCTTGTCGTGGCTCAACACATAGTCGATAAACTTCGCCAGTCCCAAAGCCCGTCCCGGCCTTCCCACCAGTCGGCAATGCAAACCGACGCTCATCATCTTGGGCGAACCTGTTTTGCCCTCGGCATAAAGACAATCAAAAGAATCCTTGAGGTACTGAAAGAAATGCTCCCCCGTATTGAAGCCTTGCGGCGTGGCAAAGCGCATGTCATTGGCATCCAGCGTATAGGGAATGATAAGGTGTTTTCCGCCATCTGGCCTGCTCAGGTAATGCGGTAAATCATCGGCGTAATCATCTGATGAATATAGGAAATTTCCCTCCTCCATCACCAGTTTTGTGGTGTTCATGGAGCAGCGCCCGGTGTACCAGCCCAGTGGCCTTGCGCCCGTTACGTTGGTATGAATGCGGATAGCCTCCGCGATGGCCGCCCGCTCATCGGCCTCGGGCATATCTTTGTGTTCCACCCATTTCAATCCATGGGAGGCAATTTCCCAGCCCGCTTCCAGCATGGCTGCCACTTGCTCGGGCGAACGTTGCAATGCTGTCGCCACGCCAAAAATTGTCAGTGGAATATTGCGTGACGTAAACATCCGCCACAGCCGCCAGAAACCTGCCCTGGCACCGTATTCGTAAATTGATTCCATATTCCAATGGCGTTGGCCGGGCCACGCGGCAGCACCCACAATCTCACTCAAAAAAGCTTCTGAAGCGGCATCACCATGCAACACATTGTTCTCGCCACCCTCTTCATAGTTCAACACAAACTGCACGGCGACATATGCTCCATTAGGCCAATGCGGATCTGGCGGATTGCGGCCGTAGCCCTTCATGTCACGAGCATAATGCGTCACGTTTGGTTCCACTTCGCAAGCCAGCCAAGACCATCTGCAGTGCCTGCCACAGGTCGATATTCCGCACCAACCCAGCCCTGATAACCCAGCCTGTCAATCAGCGGCAAAATAAACGCGTAGTTGATTTCGCCACGGTCCGGCTCAGTTCGTCCCGGATTGCCCGCGATCTGGATGTGGCCAATGCGCGGCATCAGGCGCTCCAATGATAATGCCAACTCACCTTCCATGCGTTGCATGTGATAGACATCATATTGCAAAAGCGCACCACCGCCCGCCGCATCAATGGCGGCCAAGGCATCCACCGACGTATTGAGAAAATAACCCGGCATGTCGAAATGATTGATCGGTTCGACCACCAACTGAAGTCCGGCTGCCCGCAATTCACGTTCCGCAAATTTCAGGTTGCCGACCAAAGCTGCAAGCGCCGTTGCACTTTCAAGATGCGATGGTTTGATCCCTGCAAGGCAATTCACAATCGGATTGCCGAGCACTTTTGCATAGGCAATGGCGCGTTCAACACCATCTTGAAATTCGCCAACGCGGTCTGGCAAGCAGGCAATGCCGCGCTCACCCGCCGCCCAATCACCGGCTGGCAAATTGAACAGCGCCTGCACCAGACTGTGGGCGTGCAAGTGCGCTGCAATCTGTTCCGCCGGGTATTCATAGGGCGAGACATACTCTACCGCTTTGAACCCACTGCTGGCCGCAGCGGCAAACCGCTCAACAAACGGCACTTCCGTAAACAACATAGACAGGTTTGCTGAAAATTTGGGCATCTCGCTTTATCCACATCCCGACATTGCCCCGCCACCACTAATAATGCAAAAGGCACCTTCGAACAGCGGGAATAAAACAAAACATGCCACATCGTCGCGAGTCAGATCAAATCCAAAAGCAGATCCTTGCCAAGCTCACATATGCGATTGGCAAAGACCGGGTGGTGGCCAAACGCCACGATTGGCTGGCAGCAACGATTTTGACTTTACGTGACAGCGTGATTGACCGTTGGATGGAATCAACCCGCGAGGCGTATCATGCAAAATCCAAGCGGGTGTTTTATCTCTCCCTTGAATTCCTCATTGGCCGTTTGCTCCGTGATGCTTTGAGCAATCTTGATCTGACAGAAGCCTACCGCGTGGCCTTGCACGATTTGGGTGTTGACCTCAATCTCGTCGAAGAACTGGAACCTGATGCTGCCTTGGGCAATGGTGGACTTGGTCGTCTTGCCGCCTGCTTCATGGAAAGCCTGGCCAGTCTCAACATCCCGGCCTATGGCTATGGCATTCGCTATAACCACGGACTTTTCCGCCAGGGCATGAAAGACGGCTGGCAAACCGAATTGCCTGAAACCTGGCTGGAAAACGGCAACCCCTGGGAATTCCCCCGCCGTGAAGCCGCCTATCGCATCAACTTTGGCGGAAACGTCACCAGCGAAGCCTTGGCCGATGGTTCCGACAAATACACGTGGCACCCCGGCGAAGTTTTGCTGGCCACAGCCTTTGACACCCCCATGGTCGGCTGGCAGGCCAAGCGCGTCAACACGTTGCGTTTGTGGAGCGCACGGGCCCTTGATCCCATCCACCTCGAAGCTTTCAACAGTGGCGATTACACTGGTGCGCTTTCCGACCATAACCGCGCCGAGATTCTGGCCCGCGTACTTTATCCGGCAGACTCCACGCCAGCGGGCCAAGAGTTGCGCTTGCGGCAGGAATATTTCTTCACGTCGGCATCCCTGCAAGACATTCTGCGCCGCCACCTCCAACAATATCCTGATGTTTCGAACCTCGCTGACAAGGTAGCGGTGCAACTCAACGACACCCACCCCGCTATCGCCGTCGCAGAATTGATGCGCTTGCTGATGGATACACAGAATGTCCCATGGGACACGGCTTGGGCCACCACGCAAGCCGTCATGGGTTACACCAATCACACGCTGTTACCGGAAGCACTCGAAAGCTGGCCTATCCATCTTTTTGAGCGTGTTCTGCCACGCCATATGCAAATCATCTACGGCATCAATGCCAAGCTCATCAAACTGGCCCAGGAAAAAGGCCATGGCGATGCCGAATTCATTTCAGCGATTTCCCTGATTGACGAACATGGTGGCCGTCGCGTCCGCATGGGTCAGTTGGCCTTCGTCGGCTCCCACAGCGTCAATGGCGTCTCGGCCCTGCATACCGGCTTGATGAAGCAAACCGTATTTGGCAAACTCAATGAGCTGTTTCCCGGTCGTATCAACAACAAGACCAATGGCGTAACGCCGCGCCGCTGGTTGAAAGGCGTCAATCCTGAGCTTGCCAATTTGCTGAAAGAGGCGGCGGGTGGCGATATTTTTGCCGACGCTTCACTTCTCGCCAAGCTCAAGCCCATGGCCAAGGACGCTGCATTTCGCAAGGAATTCCTGAAAATCAAACGTGACAACAAGTCAGCCTTGGCAAATCTGGTGCAAGCCCGGATGGAATTGAAACTCGATCCCGCCGCCATGTTCGATGTGCAAATCAAACGCATCCACGAATACAAAAGGCAATTGTTGAACATTCTGGAAACCATCGCCCTCTACAACACCATGCGCGCTCACCCCGGGCGCAACTGGGCACCCCGCGTCAAAATCTTCGCGGGCAAGGCTGCTGCAAGTTATCATCAGGCCAAACTCATCATCAAACTGATCAATGATGTGGCCCATGTCGTCAATAATGATGTCAGCCTGCGCGGCGCATTGAAAGTCGCCTTCATCCCCAACTACAACGTCAGCCTTGCCGAAATGATAGTGCCCGCCGCTGATCTTTCGGAGCAAATTTCTACTGCGGGCATGGAAGCCTCAGGAACCGGCAACATGAAGCTGGCCCTCAATGGTGCCCTCACCATCGGCACCCTTGATGGTGCCAATGTGGAAATGCTGGAACATATTGGGTCCGACAACATGTTCATCTTCGGCCTCACCGCCGATGACGTGGAAGTGCGCCGCCGCAACGGCATCAATGGCCGCGCCGTCGTCGAAAGTTCTCCGGCGTTGAAGGATGTGGTGGAAAGCCTGCTGCAAGGCGCTTTCTCCCAAGGCGACACAACCCGCTATCGGCCCATTGTTGACAGCCTGTTGGGCAACGACTGGTTCCTTGTCGGCACCGACTTTGATTCCTATGCCGCATCCCAAGCCGACGTCGCAAAACTCTGGCACAACGAAAAAGACTGGACGGAGAAGGCGATTCTCAATAGCGTCAGCATGGGTTGGTTCTCATCAGACCGCACGATCCGCGAATACGCGCGTGATATCTGGGGAGTGCTTGCCTAAACCAAAAGGACGACCGCAATATTGAACCGGGAATCAACCCGCTGGCGGCAGGGAGAACGACAGTGGCAAAGCAGCCAGCTTGGGCAGCAACCGCCAGCGATGTTGATGCCATTGTAACCGGCGCGCACCGCGATCCGTTCTCGGTACTGGGCTTGCACAAAAATGCCAAGCAGTGGATTGCCCGGGCTTTTGTGCCAGGCGCTGATTTGCTCGAAGTCCGCGGACTTGATGGCAAAAGCTTGGGCGAGCTGCCACGCCGCCATCCCTCCGGATTCTTTGAAGGTATGGTTTCTGCCACCCGCCAACAACCCCTGCGTTTCCATTGCCGCAACGGCGGTGGGGCGTGGGCCGTAACCGACGCCTATTCTTTTGGTCCAGTCCTTGGCCCCATGGATGACTACTATATTGGCGAAGGCAACCACCTCAGGCTCTACGACAAACTCGGTGCCCATCCCCTCAAGCACGACGGGGCCGAAGGCGTTCACTTCGCCCTCTGGGCCCCCAATGCCTCAAGGGTTTCAGTCATTGGCGATTTTAACAATTGGGATGGCCGCCGCCATGTCATGCGGCTGCGCGGCTCAACCGGCGTTTGGGAAATCTTTGTGCCCGACGCAACCATAGGCCAAACCTATAAATTCGAACTGCTGACCCATGATGGCCATCGCCTGCCGTTAAAGGCCGACCCTTATGCCTTGCAATCTGAGTTGCGACCCAGCACGGCATCGCGGGTTGCCGCCCATCCCCAAACCAAATGGACTGATGCTGCCTATCTCAAAAACCGTGCCGAAGGTGATGCGCGGCGCAAACCCATGTCGACCTATGAAGTGCATTTGGGTTCGTGGCGGCGCGGTGCCGACAATGATTTTCTTGACTATGACGCCCTGGGCCGCGAACTTGTGCCCTATGCCAAGGATATGGGCTTCACCCATCTTGAATTGTTGCCCGTCAGCGAACATCCGTTTGATCCCTCTTGGGGCTATCAACCCACGGGGCTTTTTGCACCCACATCCCGCTTTGGCGATCCCGAAGGTTTTGCCCGTTTCGTCAACACGGCCCATGCAGCGGGCATCGGCATTCTGATTGATTGGGTGCCCGCCCATTTCCCGACTGACGAACACGGGCTTTCAAAATTCGATGGCACAGCACTCTACGAACACGCCGATCCCCGCCAAGGCTTTCACCCTGATTGGAATACAGCGATTTTCAATTTCGGCCGCAGCGAAGTCGAAAGTTTCCTGCTCAACAACGCCCTGTTCTGGTTGGAGCGCTATCATGTAGATGGCCTGCGCGTTGATGCCGTAGCCTCCATGTTATACCTCGACTACTCCCGCAAGGCGGGCGAGTGGATACCCAACCAGCACGGTGGCCGCGAAAACCTTGAGGCCATCAAGTTCCTGCAACGTGTCAACCACGAAGCCTATGGCCAGCATCCCGGCGTGGTGACCATCGCCGAAGAATCAACGGCTTTTCCAGGCGTTTCAAAACCCACAAATTCCGGCGGCCTGGGCTTTGGTTTCAAATGGAACATGGGCTTCATGCACGACACGTTGCAATATATGAGCCGCGAACCTGTGCACCGCAAGCATCATCAGAATGACCTGACCTTTGGCCTGCTCTATGCATTTTCCGAAAACTTTGTGCTGCCGCTCTCCCATGATGAAGTGGTCCATGGCAAAGGCTCGTTGCTCACCAAAATGCCCGGCGATGACTGGCAAAAATTCGCCAACCTCCGCGCCTACCTCGCCTTCATGTGGGCCTATCCGGGCAAAAAACTATTGTTCATGGGCCAGGAGTTTGCCCAGCGCGGCGAGTGGAATCATGCCCAAAGCCTGGACTGGCATTTGCTGGAACATGAAAGCCACAAAGGCATGCAAAATCTTTTGCGTGATTTGAACAAGGCCTATATCGGCCATAAAGCCTTGCATGCCAGAGACTGCGAACCCGAAGGCTTCGAATGGCTGGTTGCCGATGACTCGGCCAATTCAGTGTTCGCCTGGGTGCGCCATGATGGCGAAGGCGGCCCGATGGTGGTGTGTGTGTGCAATTTCACACCCGTGCCCCGCGACAACTATGTTTTGCCCTTGCCAAAAGCTGGCAAGTGGCGCGAAATTCTGAATACCGATGCTGGAATATACTGGGGCTCCAGCAGTGGTAACTTGGGTGTGGTTGACGCCAATAACGGACCATCCCATGGCAAACCTGCTTCGGCTCAGGTTGTGCTGCCACCGCTGGCCACTGTCTATTTCATCTCGGAAAAATAAAAAGAAACCGGAGGGACGATCATGGTGAAAAAAAATTCAGGCCCACTTGCCCGTGACGCCATGGCCTATGTGCTGGCAGGGGGCCGCGGCAGCCGTTTGATGGAATTGACTGATAAGCGGGCCAAGCCAGCTGTTCCTTTCGGCGGTAAATCCCGCATCATCGATTTCGCCTTGTCGAACGCCTTGAACTCAGGCATTCGCCGCATCGGCGTTGCCACCCAATACAAGGCCCACAGCCTGATCCGCCACATGCAGCGCGGCTGGAACTTCTTCCGCCCGGAACGCAATGAAGGCTTTGACATTTTGCCAGCCAGCCAGCGGGTTTCGGAGGACGGTTGGTATTCCGGAACCGCCGATGCGGTTTACCAGAACCTCGATATCATCCTCACATACAGCCCAAAATACATTGTCATTCTTGCGGGCGATCACATCTATAAAATGGATTATGAGCCCATGCTGCAACAGCATGTGAATTCAAAAGCCGATGTGACCATTGGCTGCCTCGAAGTGCCCCGCGAGGAAGCAACGGGCTTCGGCGTCATGGCCATTGACACGTCTTTCACCATTACGGATTTCGTCGAAAAGCCCAAAGACCCGCCCCATGTTCCGGGTAACCCCGATGTGGCACTCGCATCCATGGGCATCTATGTTTTTGAAACTGAATTTCTCGCAGGACTACTTCGCCGCGATGCCGCTGACAAAAAATCCAGTCATGATTTCGGCAAGGACATCATCCCCTATGTGGTCAAGAATGGCAAAGCCGTGGCCCATCTGTTCTCGCAATCCTGCGTGCGCTCCGAGTTGGAAGCTGGCTCTTATTGGCGCGATGTCGGAACCGTTGATGCCTATTGGCAAGCCAATGTCGATCTCACCGACACGGTGCCGGAACTTGACCTTTACGACAAGGACTGGCCGATTTGGACCTATGGTGAAGTAACACCACCAGCAAAATTCGTCCACGATATTGCAGGCCGCCGCGGCCATGCCGTATCTTCACTTGTATCGGGCGGTTGTATTGTCTCAGGTGCAGCAATCAAACGGGCACTGCTGTTCACTGGTGTGCGCGTCAACTCCTTTTCCACCCTCGAGGAAGCCGTCGTTCTGCCGCGCGTCAACATAGGCCGCAACGCCAACCTCAAAAAAGTGGTGATCGACAGTGACGTTGTGATTCCAGAAGGCCTGGTTGTTGGTGAAGACCCTGAACTCGATGGCAAGAGATTCCGCCGTACTGAAAGTGGCGTGGTCCTCATCACCAAACCAATGATCGACCGCCTTTGAAGATGAAGGTTCTTTCCGTCGCCTCTGAAATATTCCCGCTGATCAAGACCGGCGGACTGGCCGATGTTGTGGGTGCCTTGCCCGCAGCTCTGGCCCCGCATGGTGTTGAGATGATCAGCATGATGCCGGGCTATCCTGCTGTCATGGCGTCGATACAAAACGCAAATTCCATACATGGTTTCGAAGACCTGTTCGGTGGTCCGGCGCAAGTGTTGCAGGGCAGCGCCAAGGGATTGGCGATGCTGGTTCTCGATGCGCCCCACCTCTACAACCGCCCCGGCAATCCCTATCTCGGCACCGACGGAAAAGACTGGCCCGACAACGCAGCCAGATATGCGGCCTTGTCTTTTGTTGCGGCTGAACTGGCCATGGGCAGGATCGGTGGCCAACAGTTTGACATTTTGCACCTTCACGACTGGCAAGCTGCCCTCGCTGCTGTTTACGTGAAATATGCCGACATGGCGGCACCGAAACCCAAGACCATCATGACGGTGCATAACATTGCCTTCCAGGGCACCTTCCCCGCATTCACATTTTCATCCCTGCGCCTGCCACCCCATGCCTATGCGGTTGATGGTGTGGAATACTACAGCAACGTCGGCTACCTGAAAGGCGGTCTCGCCGCCGCCGACGCCATCACGACTGTCAGCCCCACCTATGCCCACGAAATCTGCACCCCGGAATTCGGCATGGGACTGGATGGGTTGTTGCGGGCCAGACGCAGTGTACTGCATGGCATCGTCAATGGCATCGACACTGACATCTGGAATCCCGAGACTGACAAAGATCTGGCAAGTCCGTTCAGCGTCAAGAAACTTGAAAAACGCAGCGCCAACAAACGCGCCCTTGAACAACGCCTCAGCCTTGAAACCAGCGATGGCATCCTGCACGGCGTCGTCAGCCGCTTGACCGGGCAAAAAGGCCTCGACATGCTGGCCGAGCATTTGGACTGGCTGGTAAATACAGGTGCCCGCTTGGCATTGGTTGGAACCGGCGAACCACAACTTGAAGCAATTTATCGCGAAGCCGCCCAGCGCTATCCCGGTCGCATTGGCGTTAGCTTCAAGTATGACGAAGGCCTCAGCCATTTGGTGCAAGGCGGAGCCGACACCATGCTCGTGCCCTCTCGTTTTGAACCCTGCGGCCTGACCCAGCTTTATGGCTTGCGCTACGGCTGTGTGCCGATTGTTGGCCGCACCGGAGGTTTGGCAGACACCGTAATTGACGCCAATGATTCAGCCATGGCAGCTGGCGTGGCAACTGGCATACAATTTTCGCCCATAACCGCACCCAACCTGCAAGCCGCCCTCATCCGCGCCCATCAACTTTACGACAATAAAAAAGCCTGGTCCGCCATCCAGAAATTCGGCATGTCGCAAGACGTGTCATGGGACCGCAGCGCTGCCATCTATGCCGCCCTTTATCAATCCCTGAAGAAGTGATGCCCATGGTTCAGACAGTTGCCACCACCCCCTTTGAAGGCCAAAAACCTGGCACCAGCGGTTTGCGCAAAAAAGTCACGGTGTTTAGTCAGCCTCACTATGCCGAAAACTTCATTCAGTCGGTATTTGATACCCTTGAAGGCTACCAAGGCAAGACCCTCGTCATCGGTGGCGATGGCCGCTACTACAACAGTGACGTCATCATCACCGCCATCCGCATGGCCGCTGCCAACGGCTTTGGCCGGGTTATTGTCGGCCGTGACGGCTTGCTGTCGACACCTGCCGCTTCAAACATCATCCGCCAATACAAATCTTTTGGCGGACTCATACTTTCAGCCTCCCACAATCCCGGCGGACCGGATGGTGATTTCGGCATCAAGTACAACACCGGCAATGGTGGCCCCGCTCCGGAAAAAATCACCGACGCGATTTTCGCCCGCACCAAAACCATTGACAGCTACAAGATTGTAACAGGCACTGTTGACCTGTCACGCCTCGGCAGCGCCAAAATCGGCGACATGACCATTGACGTCATTGATCCGGTTGAAGACTACGCCAAGCTGATGCAGCAACTTTTCGATTTCGATGCCATTTCGGCAATGTTCAAATCCGGCTTCAGAATGAAATTCGACGGCATGGGTGCCATCACCGGACCCTATGGCGGCCGCATTCTGGAAGGCCTTCTCGGATCAGGTGCAGGCACCGTGATGAATGGCATTCCCCTGCCCGACTTTGGCGGCCATCACCCCGACCCCAATCTGGTGCACGCCAAGGAATTGGTTGATCTGGTGATGCCCGAAGGCGGACCAGAATTTGGCGCAGCTTCCGATGGCGATGGTGACCGCAACCTGATCATCGGTCGCGGCATGTATGTCACACCTTCCGATTCCTTGGCCATCATTGCCGCCAATGCCCAATTGGCCCCAGGCTATGCATCGGGCATTGCCGGCGTGGCCAGGTCCATGCCCACCAGTTGCGCCGCTGACCGGGTGGCTGCGAAACTGAAAATCAACAGTTATGAAACCCCAACCGGCTGGAAATTTTTCGGCAATCTTCTCGACGCCGGATTGGCCACTGTCTGCGGCGAGGAAAGTTTCGGCACGGGATCCAATCACGTGCGCGAAAAAGATGGCCTCTGGGCCGTGTTGATGTGGCTCAATATTTTGGCGCGCCGCAAGCAAACCGTGAAGGATATCGTCACTCAACATTGGGGCGAATATGGTCGAAACTTTTACACCCGTCATGACTATGAAGAAGTGGATTCCGATGCCGCCAACAAACTGGTGACGGTTTTGCGTGACAGCCTGCCAAAACTTGTCGGCCACCATGGCATCAGCAAAGCCGATGATTTTTCCTATGACGATCCCATCGATGGCTCATCAACCAAAAACCAGGGCCTTCGTCTGATCTTTGAAAATGGCAGCAGAATCATTTATCGCCTTTCCGGCACAGGCACAGCAGGAGCCACCCTGCGGGTCTATGTTGAAAGATATGAGGCGGATAATTCGAAGCACATGACGGAAACCCAAACAGCCCTCAGCCATTATATCGCTCTCGCCCGCAGCATCGCCGGAATTGAAATGCACACGGGCCGCGCTGAACCTACGGTGATCACCTGACGTTTTCCATTTCAACGAAAAAAGCCGCCGCTTTTCCCTTGGGCCTCACCCTCAAGGACGACGGGGCCAACATTGCCGTGTTTTCAAAACACGCCAGCAAGATTATTTTTTGCTTGTTCGATCCGCAAACCGGCCACGAATTGTTCCGCGCCTCCCTGCCATCGCGCAAGGGCGATATTCACTTCGGTTTCATCACAGGCATAAAGCCCGGCCACCACTATGGTCTGCGGGCCCTGGGTCAATGGCACCCGGAAGACGGTCACTATTTTGATCAGTCAAAACTGCTGCTCGATCCCTATGCAATAGCGATCTCAAAAAGCTTCACCTACCATCCCACGCTTTCGCACCATGCCGAGGAAAGCGCCGGACTAGTGCCACGGGCTGTTGTCTCCAAGCCCTTGCCAAATTTGCCGTTGCGAAAAATAGCCGACCCAAAACTCATTTACGAATTGAATGTGCGCGGATTCTCCAAACTCAATCCGGCCATTCCGGTGCATCAGCGCGGCACCATTGCAGCCTTGGCCGCTCCTGCATCCATCGCCCATTTCAAAAAACTCGGCGTTGACACGATTGAACTTTTGCCGATTGCGGCCTGGATCGATGAGCGCCATCTGGTCAAACTCGGCTTGTACAATGCCTGGGGCTATAATCCCGTGTCCTTCTTCGCCATCGAACCCAAATTGTCACCAGGAGGTTTGCAGGAACTGCGCGACACCGTGCAAAAACTGCACGCCGAAAACATCAATGTCATTCTCGACGTGGTGTTCAATCATACGGGCGAGAGCGATGCCTTCGGGCCGGTTTTGTCTTTTCGTGGCCTCGACAATGCCAGCTATTATCGTTTGATCAATGGCACCTATATCAATGATGCAGGCTGCGGCAATACGCTGGCGCTGGATCGTCCGCATACGGTTGAATTGGTCATCGCTGCACTTCGCCATTGGGTGTTGACTTGTGGCATCGACGGCTTCCGTTTTGACCTCGCCACCATCATGGGACGCTCAGAAAGTGGTTACTCAAAGACTGCTCCATTGCTGGAAGCCATCAACGACGACGACATTCTCTCAACCCGCATCCTGATTGCCGAACCTTGGGACATCGGCCCCGGCGGCTATCAACTCGGCCATTTCCCCAACAACTGGTATGAGTGGAACGACAAATACCGCGACGACGTCAGGCGGTTTTGGCGCGGCGATGCCTGGTCGGCCAATGCCCTTGCCACCCGCATAACCGGTTCATCCGATGTATTCGGTTCCCGCAAACCTTCGCGTTCAATTAATTTCATTTCCGCCCACGATGGCTTCACGCTGCATGACCTCTTGAACTTCACGACCAAGAACAATCATGCCAATGGCGAAAACAACCGCGACGGAAAAAACGACGAAGTGACTTGCACGCAAAGCAACGCTCTCGCCATTTTCGCCACCCTGCTTTTTTCCCGGGGCACCGCCATGATTTGCGCAGGCGATGAATTTGGCCGCACACAAAACGGCAACAACAATGCCTATGCCCAGGACAATGAGACCACCTGGTTGAACTGGCAAGGCCGCGATAAACAGCTGGAGGAGTCCTTCGCATCACTTGTTGCAACGCGCCGCGCCATTGCGGAATTTCTGCCGGATGAATTTTTGCGGGGCCACAAGTTGCCGGGCGATGAGTTGCCAGATGCAGCATGGTTTGGCGCCGACGGTAAAGCCCTCGATTGGTCCATCGCCCACAATCATGTGGTAATGTTGGTATTGGACCATAACAGCAAACGCCTTTGCCTCGCGATCAATGGCAGCCATGCCGAAGTCGAATTCAAGGTGGCGACACGTACCGCGCACACTTGGAAAGAATTGAACGCTGCAAACGCATTAAATGCGATCCACCGCATGTCGCCGCAATCAGTCACCGTGTTTGTTGAGCATGCAATCAGTTGACGAACCGGCAGCAATCAACCTAACTTGAGCAACGAATTCCAACGGCCAATAGAAACAACACTCTCCAATCGTCCCCCACCTCCGGCCTTCGGCCACCTCCTCCCCGCCGAAGAGGCGGGTTGGAGGGCAGCGAAGATTGAGGTCGGTGCTTGAGTTCACCCTCCAACCCGCCCCTTC
>JANOVS010000067.1:0-1948 GCA_031417515.1 Hyphomicrobiales bacterium | reverse complement strand
GTTGGCCGCCAGAACATCCTCCGTATACGTATCATTGTGGTTGTCGTTTGACGGCAGCCAGATGTAGTCGCGGGTTGTGGCCCCGGTTGATCCCGTGGCTTCGGCGATCAGATGACCGTCGAGGTCGTAGATGTAATGCACAGCACCAATGGGAGCCCCGGCTGCGGTTGAACTGCGCGATGCCAACTGTTCCAGCGCGTTATAGACATAGGTGCCATAGGCCACTGTATTGCGTGTCACCGAGGCCAGACGGTTGCGCTTGTTATACACATAGGCAAAACTCTCGCCGGGACGCACATCGGTGATGATGTTGCCAGCGCCATCATAGGTGTAACTGCGAAATGCGGCACCATTCTGGGTCATGGAGTTCAAGCGGTTGGACGTCAGGGCATAGGTGGATTGGCGGTTCAGCGTTGCCGTCACATCACTGAGGCGATTGCCCACGCCATCATAGGTAAAACTGTCAGCCCCCCAAGCCCCGCTGGCCGATGCCAAGCGATTGGCCGGGGAATAGGACAGCACATTGGAATTGGCAGGTGTCACAGCATCCGTAATCCCCGTCAGGTTCAAACCATCAGCATAGGCAAAACCCCGCCCCGACACCAGCGCCGCCCCATCCATGACATTCAGGCTGGTGAGACGGTAATCAAGATCATAGCCCGCTGTGGTGACAAGTCCATTACTTCAGGAGTTTACCAAAGTCGTCTGTCGGAAGGACCGTATCCATCTGCTCGACGAAGAAATGCGAACGAAAAACTCTTGTAAAGATAGTAAATTAGAAGCCAAATTCCTTTTGGAATATTTTGCATGCCAAATATACCCTTGACATGCATCTGCCAGAGGTCGCGCATGGCACTTGCGTGTCCTTGTGCTGCTGCGCCTTCCAACAAATTCTTGATCTCACCGGAAGCAATAGCATGGCGGTTTTCTCTAATGTAGAGTTTTGCCAAGTAGTACATTGATGGTCCATCATTTCTAGATTTTCCAATCAGATAAAGCCTTTCAGCTTCGTCAAGTTTACCAGCTTTTGCGTAGTGAATTGCAAGACAGACTAATCCTCTGGCAGAGCCATGATCGAAGGCAGCCTTAAACCATTTTTCAGCATTTAACGGGTCAGTATTTGGCTTCCTAGAATAGAAATCAGCCAAATATAGTTCACTCATCACTGAGCCGTCTTCGGTCAATTTTTCCAATTCGATAATTGCTGTGGACTGATCTGCTTTGAGCAGATCATACGCAAACCGAAGCCGCTGGAGATCAGGTTCCCGCTCCATTAGTTCGTGGTCTTCTAGCATTGCTTTGTTTTTCAACATTTCTTGGGTTTTTTTATGATTGGCGAACAAACAGGAGGTGGAGGTGGAGGAGTTTCTTCAATTCCAGCACCTTCACCCCCAGTCATGATACCCAAAACCACTCCGCAAGTCCGAATGAAGTTGCCGAGTCGGCCTTCGCCAGTTGGGTCAACAAATTGCAACGGACTACTCCCAACATACGCATAAACACTCGGGCCATCCACAAACCCCAGCGGGTCGGGTTGGGTGTATCTTCCTGTCACCGGATCGTAGGTGCGGTGCCAGTTGTAGGCCAAGTTGGTTTCGATTTGGAAGTATTGGCCGGGGAAGCGCAGGTTGTTGGTTGTCGTGCCGGAAATGGATTGCACTTCGCCCCAGGGCTTCCAGACGGCTTGCCAGACGGTGGCTTTCAACCCGTCGGTCATGCGGATGGGGCGGCCGAGGTGGTCGGTGTGGATGGTGTAGAGGGTGGCGGCTTCGGCTACCGCGAGGGGGAGATCGATGGCTGCGTTGTCGTTGGCCGCCAGAACATCCTCCGTATACGTATCATTGTGGTTGTCGTTTGACGGCAGCCAGATGTAGTCGCGGGTTGTGGCCCCGGTTGATCCCGTGGCTTCGGCGATCAGATGACCGTCGAGGTCGTAGATGTAATGCAC
>JANOVS010000066.1:0-2190 GCA_031417515.1 Hyphomicrobiales bacterium | reverse complement strand
TTATCAATCTAAAATAGAACTCATGAAAAAATTAATATTTTACCCGCTCGCTGCTTTGGCCCTTATGTTCGCTGCATGTGAAAAACCCGACATTAAGACTGATTTCAATATTAGCTGGAGCGATTTTGATTTTAGTTTTGGCCCTGGTCTTGGCTATGGTACTAATATCTCTAACCGGTTTGATAGCGTCGCTTTCTCTTATATTAATATCCCATCCAACCGTTACTTCGTTTATAAAGATGAATCAACAGGTGCTTTAGACTCAGCATATGTTAACCAGGGAAATGTTTCACCGGTTTTTGTTTCAGCCACTGCTTCCACACCTTTATTTTCATACCAAACATTTACCTTAACACTTAGGTATGAAGCTGCAACCGGAAATCAACCGTGGCTTACCGGTTTTGCAAGTTGCGATACGGTTTACAGATCTGCGCTATTCATTGATTCTGATTTTACGCTCACCAATACGCAAACCAATCTTCCCTGTTTTTGGTTTCCCTTTACTTCTTCAGGTCTTTCACAGTATAGTTTCATGCCAACGCTTTCTATTGAAGGCACCCAATACAATACAGTACATAAGTTTTCTGCAACAAATGGACTGCAACCAACCCATCCCAATTACCTGCAAACGGTACATTATTGGGTAAAGGGAATCGGCATCATTAAAAAAGAGATCAAAACCTACAATGCTATTAAAACATCACTCCTGGTGAGATTCGGCTAAAACATCTTCCTACATAAACTAAAAACTACAATCATGAAAAAGTTATTTTTTAATTCCCTTACTGTTATCATCATTTTTCTGGCCTCCTGTTCAAAAGAAAAAATTTACGTTGATCCCACCAGTATTGTTTGGGGTGGAGGGGGCGGTGGGGGAATGCCGGGAGGAGGCATTATTGCCGGCAACTACTTTGATAATACGGCCCTTGATTTTATTAACACCCCATGGCACGGCTACCGTTATTTTATTTATAGAGATTCTGCTACCGGGTTTACAGATTCTGTAATTGTTTCTCAGAATTATACACAGGGCGTACTTCATGATTCGGTGCCGGGCAATCCACCTGTGCCCCAATATACGCATCAAACATTCAAGTTAAGATTACAACAGTTGACCGGCTCCCCCGGCCCGATCTGGTTTGATGGCTTTGCCAGCTGCGATACTCAATACAGGAATACAATACGTTTCATTGATTCAGATTTTGAACTTACTGACAGGCAAAACAATCTACCTGCATTTTGGTATCCCTTTACCAGTTCAGGTGCTAACAGGTATTCCTTAATTCCATCCATCACCATTGAAGGAACCATATATATCCAAATACATAAATTTTCTACAACTAATGGTTTACAACCCACAGATATCAATTACAGGGAAACAGCCTATTACTGGGAAAAGGGAACAGGTATTATAAGGAAGGATCTCAGAACCTACAATTCGATCAAAACATCACTGTTGCTGAGGATGGGTGATAGATAAATCATAAAGTCTACATTTTATTCACAAATAAAACAAACAATTATGAAAAAGATAATTATTACCAGTGCAATGATCTTTACACTACTCGAGGCAAAAGCACAACAGGAAAAACAAATCGTTGCCGCAACCAGCTATATGTTGCCTACAGGTAATACTGTAATTAAGGATAACCTATCCTTCAATCTCTCAAATGATCCGGGCTATCGTGTACTTGCTAACGATTACGACTCTTTCATGAAGAAAAAGAAAAATAATCTTATCGCTGGCCTGGTAACATTGGGTGCCGGTCTTGTAATATCAGGTATTGGCCTCATCACCTTAACAAACAGTAACGGTTTTGAGAATGATTCGAACCCAGGTGTATTATTTGTTGTAGGTGCTGCTTCAGGTATTGTCAGTATACCCCTCATGATCAGGGCCAATGTATATAGTCATAAAGCCAAACTGGAGCTCAAAAATCAAAAAACAGGCTTTGGTGTGCCTGCAAATGTTAGTAATGATATTACAGGCATCACCTTCACCATACCCATTGGAAATTGATTTATCATTTATCAATTAAAAATAAAAATTATGAAAAAGATTCTTATTCCGGTGCTGATTCTGATAGGATTATCATCATGCAGTAATTATTACAAAGCAATAACAGCAACTGAACCTATAAATGCAGCCAGTTTTAACGAGTTTCAGGATAACCTAAAATATTACATCCT
>JANOVS010000065.1:0-2270 GCA_031417515.1 Hyphomicrobiales bacterium | reverse complement strand
GCCACCTTCTCCATCGAATGGATGGAGAAGGGACGATATTGATACCTGTTTCCATTTTCAAACTATCAAGGGAAGTGAACGCCGTAGTCCCTTCTCCAACGAAGTTGGAGAAGGTGGCCCAACGGGCCGGATGAGGTCCCTTTCATGCCGCAAATACCACTGCACACGTCATAAATTGCCTGGCAATCCCCCCTCAACCTGATAACACTTCACAACATCACGGGACGCAGAAACCCGGATGGGAATTGGGGAGTGTGCCTATGCATCCGGTACTGAAAACCGTGCTGCAACGTTTGGGTTTGGGATTGGTGACATTGCTTGCAGTGTCGGTGATTATTTTCTCGACTCTTGAATTGCTTCCCGGCGGATTTGCCCAAGCCATTCTCGGCCAAGGTGCGACGCCAGAAACCGTCAAGGCTTTCAATCATTCTCTCGGCCTTGATCGCCCGCCGGTCACCCGCTACGTCGAATGGGTAACAGGTGCCGTGCAGGGTGATTTCGGTAGCAGTTTTGCTGGTGCTGGCGGTTGGCGCTCAGAAAATGTACGCCCCGTGTCAGGCATTATTGGCCCTCGACTTTACAACACGTTTTTCCTTGCAGCCATGACTGCCATCATCGCTGTGCCCTTGGCCTTGCTCTTGGGTTTGCTCGCCGCACTTTATCGCAACAGCTGGTTTGACCGCGCCATCAATGCTGTCACTCTAACAACCATCGCTTCGCCGGAATTTTTTGTCGCCTATATCCTGATGTTTATCTTCATTGGCAAACGCACGGGCTATGCTTCAATTCTACCAAGCTGGATGGCCCAGGCGATCAAGCCCTGGCTCGGTTTCATTCCCAATCTTTCAACCCTGTCGACTGTTTCCCTTGATACCAGTTTTGTTGACCAGCTCTGGAAATGTCTGCTGCCTGCCATCACCCTGACGCTTGTCATCATTGCCCACATGATGCGCATGACCCGGGCATCGATCATCAGTTTACTGGCCAGCCCCTATATTGAAATGGCCAGACTCAAGGGTCTCAAGCCGTCGCAGGTTATCGTCAGGCATGCGCTGCCCAACGCCTGGGCGCCGATTGCCACGGTCATCGCCTTCAACCTTGCCTATCTCGTCGTTGGCGTTGTGGTGGTTGAGGTGGTGTTTGTCTATCCCGGCATTGGCCAGTTGATGGTCGACAGCGTATCGAGTCGCGACATGCCGGTGGCGCAGGCTTGTGCGCTGATCTTTGCCGCCACCTACATTACGTTGAACCTGTTGGCCGACATCATAGCAATCATCACCAACCCACGGCTCTTGCACCCGAAATGACCACAGAAAATGTTGACATCAGAGCCATCCGCAGCCGCCGGACTTTTCTGCAGAACGCGGTGCGACTGCTGAAAACGGCACCGCTCAGTGCACAGTTTGGCATGGTGGTCATTGCATTTTATGCGTTTTGTGCAATTTTTGCGCCGTGGATCGCGCCCTATAGTGAATCGGAAGTGTTGGGCAAAGCCTATGCACCAGCATCGGCAGGCCATTGGTTTGGCCTTGACCAGATTGGCCGCGACACACTTTCGCGGGTGATCTACGGCGCGCGAAACACCATCGGCATCGCCCTGATTACCGTCTGTATTTCTTTTTCCATCGGTGGCGTGCTGGGCGTTTATGCAGCGGTGACACGGGGCTGGCTCGACCAGATTCTCAGCCGCATCGTCGACGTGCTGATGTCAATCCCGGTGTTGATTTTTGCTCTCATGCTGCTGGCCATGGCGGGAAAATCCGTGTGGAACCTGATTTTCATTTTGGCCTTGCTTGATTCAACCCGTGTTTTCCGTCTGGCCCGCAACACCGCTCTCAGTGTCGTTGTCCAGGATTTTGTTGAAGCGGCCAGGTTGCGCGGCGAGAAGATGATGTGGATTGTGCTCCGCGAAATTGTTCCCAACATCATGCCGCCGATGATTGCCGAGTTTGGCTTGCGGTTCTGCTTTGTCTTTCTCACCATTGCGGCCCTGTCATTTCTCGGAGTGGGCATTCAGCCCCCCACCGCCGATTGGGGTTCCATGGTGGCCGAAAGCAAAACCCTGATCAACTTCGGCAGGCCGCAACCGCTGATTCCCGCAGCTGCCATTGCGCTGCTCACCGTCGCCGTGAATTTTGTAGTGGATTGGTTCCTCAACAAGTCAGCAGGGCTCAACGATGAAAAGTGATGACGCCCGGGTCAAGGGATCGGCCCTTGTTGAAATCAAGGGCCTGAAAATCGAAGGCTATGCCGACGACAAATGGCACCCC
>JANOVS010000064.1:0-2878 GCA_031417515.1 Hyphomicrobiales bacterium | reverse complement strand
AAATACGTCCGTCTGCATCGTAGTTGTTGTAGTAAATAGCACTCCCGCTCCCGCCGCCACTGTTGTAAATGACGCTTGTCGGTCTGCCCCAACTGTTGCGCCCAATATCAATCGCCGTCGTCGTGCCCGGCGAGAACGAGGTTTGATTGCCTTGAACAATCCCCGTGACGCGTTTCAGTGATCCCGCGAACGTCGTTGATGCTCCCTGATGTGCGTAGTGAACCTGACCACTGCGCGTGTCGTCCACTTCGGGATGGAGTGCCAGCCCCGCTGAGTCGCTCGCCGTATCCGAAAGCAACGTCAGGCCGATCAGGCTCTGTTTTAACCAGTGTTTGACTGATCCCTTCCAGTAATCCGACATCGGCATGTCCAATGGATCCGCCAGCCCCGCCCCGCTGATGACCTCAAACTGTTTGCGATTCCAATGATAACTGTTCCGGTCGTAGTAATCCGGATCGTTGCACGCGAACATGCCGGAGATGTTCGTCACGACGATGCCGTTGGTCACTTTTCCCAAATCGCGATACGCGTAAAGCTGTTTGCTGCCGTCGGCCTCTTCGATCTTCACCGCACGATCCAGCAGGATGGTCCCCGGCTTGGCGTTGGTGATGGCTTCATCGTAGTAAGTGAAGCCCGTGTTGCCGTACGGTGTTTGAAGAACGGAGACGCGACCATTCCCGTCATACGTGAAACTTGACGCCATGCCCATCATGTCAATGATCTGGGTCAACAGCCCACCGCTGTAAATGAAATGTGCGCTGCGTCCGTACGGATCCGTGACCGAGGTGATCAGATTTGGATTAGCAGTGTTGGTGTACGCAAACGAACACGACTTCCCATCCTTGTCATACACATGCTTGAGCCGCGCGCCGCTGCCGTCCGTCTCCCATTCGTAATCAATGCTCCGCCCATACCGATCCACACTCTTGTTGCGCAATTGAAACTGACGACCTCCAGCCGGCGGAGTCCACGGGCTGCCATACGAGTTGTGCGAACCGGTCGGGGACGCAATCCTCGCCACACTGCCATATCCAGCACCACCGCCGCCTGTCTCCATCACCATCTGTCGGGCACTCCGATGTTCCGCCGCGCCGTTCGTTGAGAACACCGACAGCCCGCCGCCCGCCAGATAATTGGTGATGTACTGCTCATTGTTGAGTTCCACCAACCCAATCCAGTTACACTCCCACTTGTAACCAAACCCGCCGACCGCCTGCCGACGATCCTCCCATTCCACGCGGTGTTTGTAGCTCAGTTTTAGCTCCATCCATTTCCCGCTGGAAAGCCGGTAACGCAACGGCGTGTCGTGAATCCACACGTTGATGAACGGTTCGGACACGCGCCACTCCGGCATCCCACACGGAGAACCGTCCCCCTGCGGCCCGTCGTTCGCCGTCGGCGGATCGCAACTGTCATCCTGATCGTCCTGATTATTCGTGTCCTCCGGGCCGGAAGCTGTATTGGTAGCTACGACTGCCGTTGCCACCTGTTGAGCGCATAGGAGAACTGCGGCAATGGCAATGATCCAAACACAAAACGACGATGCCGACTTGTAAGGTTTCATAACTTTCCCGGAAGCACGTTGAACGTTCATGGAATCACAGAATTATTCTTCGGACGCACAATTCGCACACGGAACGGCTGGTCAACCACCGTGGGGTCTGTTCCATTCTCAATCTCCTCCCCGTCCAGCCAGCCATCGCCATCCGTGTCCGCATGATTCGGGTTCGTCTTGAAAACCAACTTCTCATACGCATCCGAAGTCCCGTCTCCATCCGAATCCTGCACCGCACCCAAAATGTAAAACGCCTGAGCGTCCGGCTGATTCGTGTATTGATACGTCGCGCAACTCGGCCCGCGCTCCAGCCAGAACCAAAACGTGTTCGTGCCATCGGAGAGATTTGTCGTCGTGAAAATGTCCGCCGGACTGTTCGTCCCTTGCACATCAAACGTCACCGTCCAACCTTGATTCGTCACAAACTCACAGGCCGTGTTCGTGATGTAGAGCGGCGAGTTGGTCACGCAATCCACTGTGTTACCCATCATCCGCAACATCGCACCACCGCCGTCACCTTCGGGTTCGAGTAATAGCTGCGCTTCTCGCAACGCTTTCCGTTCCGCGCGCCATTTCGCCAACGCCTCCAATTCCTCCGACGAAACCGCGCCGAGTGCCGCACGCTTCTTGTTTCTTTCATAACCAAAACTCGGCTGCTTCCCAACCATCGGTTTGCGGTAACAATAGAAATCCTCAAACTCGCCACCCGCTGTTTCATCACCCAGCAACGAACTACCCAACACCAAACCCGAATACTTCGCAGGCAACGCCAACGTCACATCACCCTCCGCAACCCACGCGTCATCCACATACAACGCTGTGCCCTTGTTGCCGTAATTCAACACCACCCAATGCCACTCACCAGAAGCCCACGCGATGTCCGTCTTGAGAACCACTTCGCCACCCGCACCCACGAGCAACAACGCATTACCATCCGCCGAAACCTGCAACGACCAACCCACCGCCGCATCCTTCGCGCCGATCACCACCAAATCCACCAACCGCGCTGGAACACCCGGCTCACTCCCCGGCTTCACCGCCGCGCTCGACCAATACGGCTTAAACCAAAATCCCACCGAACCCGAATCACACGCCACATTCAACCAACCCCGCTCATTCAACGCAGGCACAACAAACGGAGACACACCCTTGCCCGTCCGTTGCAACGCATACCCCGACCACGATTCCACCAACAACCCCGCCTCCGTCTGAATTGTTTCAGCGCGTTGTTTTCCCAGCCAATACGCCTCATCAAACCGATTGTGATACAACCCCAACGCCACCGACGGCAGCGCAGGCATCGGCACACGCGGCTCGGCATGA
>JANOVS010000063.1:0-8033 GCA_031417515.1 Hyphomicrobiales bacterium | reverse complement strand
CTCGTCGAACGGTTCTTCAACAAAATCAAACACTACCGCGCTGTGGCAACACGATATGCAAAGCGAGGCAGAAATTACATGGCGTTCGTTTCACTCGTGTCAGTGATGTTGTGGATAAAGTGAATGTCAACAGAACCTAGCTCATCGATGTGAGAACCACAGCAATTTCTTCCTCAGCGAAGCTGGGGAAGTACGGCGAAGCCGGGATGGGGCGTCGGGCACAGAATGACTGGGAGTCGTTTTGTAGCCAACACCCCCTCCCGCTTCAGGTGCACCGCCGCTTTGCGGTTAGCGAGAAAGTGTAGGCCTCACTCCATCCGCTTGTTGGCTTTCTCATAAACTTCATCGTCCCGCCGCATTCCCACGGCGATGATCAGGATTTCGATTTTTTTCTTTTCGACGCGATAGACGATCCGCGTGGCTCCTGTGCGCAACCGACGATAGCCAGCAAGCGTGCCATGTAGCGGTTTGCCTGCTTTGTCAGGTTCGCCATTGACAACGCGGCCATCTATTACAGCGAGAAGGTTTCGGGCTTCGACGCGGCCAAGCGCGCGTAAGTCATTTTGCACTTCACGATGAAGCGTAACCTTCCAAACCATTTTAGAGACTATCAACGAAAGTTTTCATTTCCTCGAGCGAAATATAGTCTTCAGGTGGCGTCGCAAGCCGTGACCGAGCCACCGCCTCAATACGTAAATCAGCCAATTCATCCATCAGCGCTTCATAACGCTCCGCCCCCATCATCACAGCGGTTGGCCGATTGTCGCGCATGACAACGAGATGATGGTCTGCCCCCGTCGAAAGGCGGTCCAGCAATTCCTTGGTTTTCTTTTGCAGATCTGTTGCAGAAACAGCTTGGTTTGAACGATTGAGCAGCATTTTAAAATCTCCATAAACCGATTATAATCGGCTTATGATCAGATTTCAATCCTTAAACTACCGCTCGAACTTCTTGTACTTGATCCGGTGCGGATTGACGGCGTCTGCGCCCAGCCGCCGCTTTTTGTCTTCTTCGTAATCCTGGAAGTTGCCTTCGAACCACTCCACGTGTGAATCGCCTTCAAACGCCAAGATGTGCGTGGCCAGACGATCCAGGAACATGCGGTCGTGGGAGATCACCACGGCGCAACCGGCGAAGTCTTCGAGGGCTTCTTCGAGGGCGGCCAAGGTTTCCGTGTCCAGATCGTTGGTGGGTTCGTCGAGCAGCAATACATTTGCCCCACTCTTCAACATTTTTGCCAGATGCACGCGGTTGCGCTGGCCGCCCGAAAGTGTTCCCACTTTCTGCTGCTGGTCGCCGCCCTTGAAGTTGAAGGCACCGACATAGGCGCGGGAATTCATTTCGCGTTTGCCGAGTGTCACCAAATCATTGCCGCCGGAAATTTCGCTCCACACCGTGGCGTTGGGATCGAGCGAGTCACGCGACTGATCGACGTAACCGAGTTTCACTGAGGGACCAACAACGATGGAACCGGCATCCGGTTTTTCCTGTCCGGTGATCATCCGGAACAGCGTGGTTTTTCCGGCACCGTTAGGACCAATGATGCCGACAATGCCGCCGGGTGGCAGTTTGAATTCCAGGTTGTCGATCAACAAGCGGTCGCCATAACCCTTCGACAAGCCTTCAGCCACAATGACCGTATCGCCCAAGCGTTCGCCCGGCGGAATGATGATTTGTGCAGAATGGGATTGTGTGCGCTCTTCATTGATCTTGAGCAATTCATCGTAGGCCTTGATACGGGCCTTGCTTTTGGCTTGCCGCGCTGTTGGCGATTTGCCAATCCACTCGGACTCGCGTTCCAACACTTTGACACGGGCGGCATCCTCGCGGCCCTCTTGGGCAAAACGCTTGGCCTTTTGGGCGAGGTAAGCCGAATAATTGCCTTCATAGGGAATCGAGCGGCCGCGATCCAATTCCAAAATCCAGCCCGTTACATTGTCAAGGAAGTAGCGGTCATGGGTGACGATGAGAATCGCACCGGGGTAATCCCGCAAATGATGTTCCAACCACTCTACTGATTCAGCATCAAGATGGTTCGTCGGTTCGTCGAGCAGGATGAGATCAGGTTTCGCCAACAATAACCGCGTCAAAGCAATGCGGCGCTTTTCACCACCCGAAAGTTTTTCAATCGAAGCATCGCTCGGTGGGCAACGCAACGCATCCATGGCCAGCTCGACTTGCGCTTCCAGATCCCAGAGGTTCTGCGTGTCTATAATGTCTTGAATTTTTCCGGCCTTCTCGGCGTTCTCGTCATTGTAGTCGGCCATCAGGGCATTGTATTCGTCGAGAATAGCTTTCTTCGAAGCCACCCCTTCCATGACATTTTCAAGCACTGATTTCGACGCATCCAACTGCGGTTCCTGTTCGAGATAGCCAACCGTCGCCCCATCGGCCAGCCAGGCCTCGCCGTTCCATTCCGTATCGAGCCCCGCCATGATTTTGAGCAGTGTGGATTTGCCAGAACCGTTCGGTCCCAACACACCAATTTTTGCATCGGGATAAAAAGACAGATGCACATTGTCCAAAACCTTCTTGCCACCGGCATAAGACTTGGAAAGGCCTTGCATAGAATAGATGAACTGACGTGCCATTTGAAACCTTCAACTGAGTTGTTGACGGGCTTCTAGTGCTTTCTGACAGCTTTCATCAAGGGTGAAATAATGTAGGTCACTACAGGCACTGTGAGAACCCCCAACACCGCTCCGACAACGCCAGAACCAAAAGCCCCAAACAACCATGTGAAGAAGCCGGTCATCAACGGCAGCACGCCAGCGATGGACTTGGCCGTTTCTTTAATCCAATGCTCCGGCCTATCAAATCCATATTGCGCCAGACCGTGTAGAATAATGTCGCCGCCCACCCATATCATCGCCAACGTACCAACAACGCTGAGGATCGACAGAAACGCCGGCATGCCCTTCACCAAGCCAACGCCAAGCTGCGCAATGCCCGGCTTTCCAGTACGTGCCATCGTTGCACCCGCATCATCAGCTTTCACAATCAATGCGACGACTCCATATACTGCAACGGTTATCATGATGCCCACAGCTCCCAAAATAATCGAGCGCATGACCAGAGGCTGATTGGCGACACCCGCAAGTGTCAGCGCCATGATTTCGGCTGAGAGAATAAAGTCAGTGCGAATGGCACCTGTTACTTTTTCATCTTCAAGTTCTTGCGGTGTTTGAGCGCCAGATTCCGCAGCTTCAGGACCGTGATGATCATCATGGGGCACCACCATGCTGTGAAGCTTTTCAAATCCTTCAAAGCACAAAAACAACCCGCCGAACATTAGCAAGGGCGTGATGGCCCAAGGCATCAACCAAGAGAGAAACAACGCACCCGGTAACAATATCAGTAACTTGTTTTTCAAAGACCCTAGCGCAATTTTGTAAATGATCGGCAGTTCTCGATCTGAAGCAAAACCGACGACATAACGCGGAGTCACCGCCGTATCGTCAATCACGATACCAGCGGCTTTCGAACCAGCCTTCACCGTTTGTGTCGCAATATCGTCCAGCGAAGACGCTGCAACTTTTGCAATAGCCGCAACGTCATCGAGCAGTGCAAATAATCCTGAGGCCAAGATATCAACTCCAAGTGTAATTGGCCGAGATCCTCAGCCCATCACCTCATAGCGGCAAATTCTTGGGACGCAAAGTGCAGACAAATACAAAACTCCGCCACTTCCTCAGTGACGGAGTTTCGATCGTCGGTTCTAATACTTACTGGCGTTCCAGCGCATCCCGGATGATCTTTTGCAGATCTTCCCGGCGATAAGGCTTCATGATGATGTAGCCTTCCTTGAAGCGCGGTTCGTCCTGGTGCACCATGGCACCCTTTGGATAGCCTGAGGTATGCACCACTTTGAGAGTGGGCTTCATGCTTTGGGCGGCTTGTGCGAGATCAAAGCCGTTCATGCCACCGGGCATCACCACGTCAGAGAACATCAAGTCGATGTCGGCATGTTCCTGCAACACGCCAAGCGCCTGAAAACCGTCGCCTGCTTCAATAATCTCATATCCGAAATCTTCAAGGAAACCGCAAGCCACGGCACGCACCGCTTCCTGGTCTTCAACAACCAGAATTTTCGGGCGGCGCGCCAAAACCGGAGGTGGCGCAATTTCAGGATGGATAATTACTGTTTCCGATACCTTGCTCGATGGCACATCCAACTCACCCGGTCGCATGCGGCGTGGCAAATACATTTTCACGGACGTGCCGTGGCCCACTTCGCTGTAAACCGAGATGTGACCACCAGATTGTTTGATGAAACCATAGACCATGGCAAGGCCAAGTCCCGATCCCTTGCCCGGACCCTTGGTGGTGAAAAACGGCTGGAAGACTTTTTCCAAAAGCTCTTGTGACATGCCGGTGCCCGAGTCGGAAACTGCCACCATCACATAGTGTCCTGGCACCACATCAGGATGTTTTTCGGCATAGTAGCGATCAAGATAGGCGGGCTGGGTTTCAATGGTCAGTTTGCCGCCCTCCGGCATGGCATCCCTAGCGTTGATCGACAAATTCAGGATGGCCGATTCGAGTTGCGATGGGTCAATCAGCGAGCGCGGCTCGCCAGACATCAAATCGACGCGCAACTCGATGTTTTCACCAAGTGCGCGGGACACCAGGCCTTCCATGCCCTTGACCATTTCGTTGACAGGGGTATCGCGTGGTTCAAGCTCCTGCTTGCGGGCAAAGGCCAGAAGTTGCCGCGTCAGGTCCGATCCTTTGCGCGATGCATCCGCTGCTTCCGCTAGGCGCTTCATCGATTTTTCATCGGCATTCAACTTGCCTTCAAGCAGTTGCAGATTGCCGCTGATGATGGTGAGAAGATTGTTGAAGTCATGGGCAAGGCCACCAGTCAAGGCACCAACCGCTTCCATCTTCTGCGCCCGTTGCAAACGGTCATTGATGGTCTTGCGTTCTGTCACATCAACGATCTGGATGATCAGTTGCTCGGTGCCGCCGTTCTCGTTTTTGACAAGCGCAACCGAAGTTGCACCATGCACCACCTTGCCATCACGGTTGGCATAGCGCAGTTCCATTTGGAAGGTTTGCGATTCACCCGAAAGCAGTTGCCGCAAACCGTTGAGGAATTGTCCCCGGTCATCCTTGTGCAACAGTTCATCAAATCCATAGGTCGCCGTTTCAACATCTTTACGCTCAAGAAATGTCTTGAAGGCATCATTGGCAAATTCAATTTGCCCTGTCGGCGAAACCACCGCCATGCCATGCACACTGGCTGCAAAAGCCGCACGGAAGCGTTGATCACTGTGATTGGTGGCAAGGGCCGCAATCTTGCGTTCGGAGATATCTTCAAACATGCAAACCGAGCGGTCGAGGCGACCCTTGTCACCGCGATAGGCAGTCATGGTAACCAATGCCGTGGCATAAGAACCATCGCGGCGGATCAACAACAATTCTTCGTCTTTGCAGGCACCACTCACCAGATATTTGGGATAAATATTGGTGACAAGATGGGTGCGTGATTCAGGTGGCAGGAATTCGCTTAATGACCGGCCCAACACTTCATGCAAGGGATAACCCAACATGTTGCACCAGGCTTTGTTGGCAGCTGTCAGCCGGCCCGAGCCATCCATGCAATGCAGGGCAATCGGCAAGCTCGCCAAAATTTTTTCATATACGCCTCCATGCTGGTCTGGGAAGAAGGCTGCCGATGGTTGCTTTGCAGCTTCCGCTTTTTCAATGCGCCAGCCCGAAGACTTTGCACCTAAATCATCCCAACCCGTAAAGCTGTGCGCGTTCATGACTGAATAACTCTCCTGATAGAAAATCGAGAGTATCGTCCCTGAGGTTAACGCCACCTTGCGGCAGTTAATTCAATTGCGCTGTTTACCATAATATTCCGGGAAGGATTTGAACGTGGTTAACCACGGCTTAATTTCCTATCCCGCTGGCCGTCCCACAGCTTCGGCTGATACAATCGCCGTCAGAAGTCCATCCTCATCGCGGGCTTCCGGCAACAGGTTGAGAACCACATCCAAGGTCACTTTCGGCGAAACCGCCCCCCGCTTCACCGCGGTTTCCCGCGCGATATTCTGTGCCAATTCCTTGGCATGGGCCAAGGCCAATTGACCACTGCCAAAAACCTGTGCCTTCCCTGCCCCGTGAACCCGGAATGCGCCATTGCCATCGCCTTCGATACTCACCACGACGCGGTCCGCCACCAGGGCCGAAGCCGCCCCCACGGCATTGGCAACATCACAATAGGGCGCAAACACCACGTCGGCCCCCAACCGCCGGCCAACTTCCTTGTAGTAGACCGGAACCGGCCCACCCACCGCCACAATCGGCACATCAGGTGATAGCGACAGTCTGACCCGGCCAAAGCTCCCGCGGCCTTCGCATACGGCATTCACCAAACCGTCACTGTCTTTGATGTCACCCAATGCCGTTTGCAAAATGATCCGGCAGGATTTCGCAACAGTGTTGCTCCAAACCTCTTCGCAGAAAGCTGAGGTCGCCGCCAAATCCGGCATTTTCATTGTGCGAAAGCGCACCATCAATTGCGCGGCCAGCACGGCGGCTTGCCTGTTCCAGTTGCTTTGCATGTCCAGAACGTGAGCTGCATCAGAGGGCGTGAACGCACAAAGTTGCACCAGACCTTTTTTACGTAAACCCGAAACCACCCGTTGTGCTGCGCTGGAAACCGCCACCCGGCGCAAAGCCACCGGCTGTTCACCTATCATGGCAAGCATTTCACTCTCACGCCCATTCAACCCTGCCGGCACCACCCGGTCGTCGCGACCAAATGGCAACACCAAATATTTGCCGAGCAACGACCCGCCTTCATTCTCCGCCAAATCCGCTTGCAGCAATACAACCACTTCCGGATGCCGCGTTGCGATCAGCGAAATTGGCACGGCCCGCTGTGGTCCGATATCAAGTTTGCCGTTGAGACCAACCGAAACTTCGCTGTCGCCACCAAGCCCAATGGTGCGCACATCTATGGCTTTGACCATGGTGCGCCATCCACCAACTTCTGCACCTTCCGAAGCAACTTGCGGCCTGCCTTTCAAGAGAAATCCCACATCGGTTGTCGTGCCGCCCATATCCGACATGATGAAATCATCGAGGCCCGAAAGCCATTTTGCTCCCACAAGACTTGCAGCTGGCCCCGACAGCACCGTTTCAATCGGCCGCGCCGCAACACTTTCCGCAAGCGCCAGGGTGCCATCACCTTTCATGATCATCAGCGGACAGACGAATTGGAGTTTGGCCATGGCCCGTTGCACGGCTGCAATCAGCCTGGAAATATGGGCGATAAGTCGCGCATTGAGAACTGCCGTCAAAGCCCGGCGCGGTGCATCAAGGGCGCTTGAAAGTTCACTTGACAGTGTGACCGGTAAACCCGTCAATTCTGCCACAATTTCACCCGCCCGCACTTCATGGGCATTGTTGCGCACGGCAAACGTGCTGGCAATTGCAAAGGCACCGACTTTACCTGCAAGTTCAGCAATCGCCGCGCGCAATGCAACTTCATCCAGTGCCTGGGATTGTTCGCCATTGTGATCATGCCCGCCAGCCACGCGCAAAATCGGCAGTTCGGCGAAAGCCGCAGCAATGCCGGTGCGCGCCACCATCTTGTCGTCAAAGCCGATCAGGATGATGGCTGCACTGCTGCCATGCCCCTCAACAACTGCATTTGTCGCGAGTGTGGTTGAAACACTTACCAAGCCGATGCGCGATACATCAAGTTCAGATCCGAGTTGCCCTACCGCCCTTGCCATGGCCTCGCCGACGCCAACCGACAAATCACCTTTTGTGGTAAGCGCCTTGGCCGATGCCATAATGCGCTGCTGGTCACGATTGATCACCACCGCATCCGTATAGGTGCCGCCCGTGTCAATGCCGATAATAAGAGAATTGTTTGTCATGGTGTTAGGGAGAATGCTCTAAGCTGCACGGCAGAGAAAGATCAAGTCACATTGATGAGCGCGAATGCCCCCACCTCCGGCCTTCGGCCACCTCCAACCCGACAATTCGGCGGCGAGGAGGTGGCCGAAGG
>JANOVS010000062.1:0-2483 GCA_031417515.1 Hyphomicrobiales bacterium | reverse complement strand
GTGGGTTCGAAGAAGGCGTTTTCGGACAGGGCAAAGCGCCGGGCCGCTTCAAAGCCGAGGTTGAAGCTGGTGGCGTCATATTCTGCTGTGGCGGGAGTGGGCAAATTGACGAGACGCTTTGACTTGATGGTTTGGAAGCTGCCGGATGCGGAGCCGCTGAAGGTCCAGTCGCCGGGACTATAAGAGGCATAAAGGCCCGCCTTGAAGGCCTGCAAATCGCCCTTGTCGCCGGTGGTGTTTTGTTTGGACTTCAGCGTGCTGTAGCCCGCCGCTGCACCCCACAGCCAATCGCCCTCAGCATGGTCAAGACCATACGCACCACTAAAGCCATTGGAGCCAAAACCGAAATTGCCTGACGTATCGTCAAACGATGCATTGCGATAGGACGACTTGCTCCACATACTCCAGCCATCACCAAGACTGGCCTCCAAAGGCGCGCCACCATCAGCCGCCGCGATGATGGAGCCATAGGCCCCAGCACTCCTGCGGCCCCGTGACAGCAGCACATCGGTAAAGCCAAAGCCATCATCGAGCAGCACGGTTTGGAAAGTGGTGTGCAGGTCGCCGCTGAGCCAGCCGAGGCCCGCAGAGCTGAGGCTGTTGGTGGCTTGGAAGGTGTCGGTGAAGAGGCGATCAAAGTTGGAAATAATGTTCACGCAACTAGCGCCTGCGGGGCACACATAAGTACTCGTTCTGTTAAATCCGATCAATGTTGTGCCAGGGCCAATTGTATCGTCGAATTCAGGCGTTAAATCGGTGCCATTGTATTGGCGGTCGATAAAAGTCAGGGTTGATGATCCGACCACAGGCGAGAGCGCATTTTGCAAAACGGCGGCATTTGGTCCCGTCAGCAATGCGTTGATTTGATCCTGCACCGGACCTGAACCGCCAACACCAGAGCCATCCGGCAGAATGATTGTGGTAATCGTTTCACGGTGCGTCGATGATAGAATAGTATGAATAGAAATTGAAGCTTCCTCGTCGGGGTGTGGAGTAACAATGGAAAAGATGCATTGTGACACGTCCGTTTATGCAAAGGAATTGCAAACTCCCGCCGGCAAGTCCGCATCCGGGACGATAAAGGCCGAAGCCTCCTGCGCCGTCAGCGCCACAACAAACATCGAAAGCACCAAAGCCGATGCCGCCCCGCCGAACCATCGCTTGCCAAATTTCGTCATGTGCCAGTCTCCCCCAGTGATTCACCCCCGGTTTCAAACCGCTAAACCTTTTCCAACCACAAGTCGAATCAACAATCGTCCTCTGCGCCCTTACGCCAACTCCAGCCTGTCTCGCGCTGCACTGGCCAGAAAGGCTGATCTGGTCAGGCCGCGCCGAGTGGCTTCGGCGTCAATGGCTTCCAACAGGCCCGCATCAAACGTCAGATTGGCCCGCACCGTGCGGCCTTTGTCCAGCACCGCGGGAATCATCACGGCAACCTCATGGCTGCTGGCGTCAATGGTTTCGGTTTTCAGGATTTGCGCCATGGTGCGGGGTTTTGGAGCAATCTCGCTTTTGGTTTCGCGTTGACCGAGCCATTCCCGTGCGGCGGACATGGCATCGACAATGGCAGCTTCCGGTGTGGAGCCAGCGCCATAGCAACCGGGCAAATCCGGCAAGCGCACGCCATAGGCCTTGCCGCTGCCATCAAGAATGCCAACATATTGCGTCATTACGTCCATCCTGCTTTTTTAGCGATGTCACGGGCCACGCCCGGCGAAACTTCCCGGTGGCGCGGCACGATCAAAGTCATGCTGGGGTGTGAAGCATGTTCAAATTTGTCGTGGCGTCCCCCATGCAGCATTTTCCAGCCTTCACGCTCCAAACGGGCAATGATTTTGCGGGTGTTGGTCTCATTGCCCATGAGCGATCACATAGCTTTAAAGGCGCAGAAAGTCAATTTCAAATGCGTATTATTATACGCATCTCAAAACGCCCAGGTAAACCCGCCCCGTGCCGTGTGCAGCACATCGCCACCGCGGATTTCGGCGTCGTAGCTTATTGTGGCTTGCCAGTTCTTGGTGCTGGCGAGGGTGAGGCCTGCGCCGATGATGCCGCCGGCGCGTTTGGGTTCGAGGCCGGAGACGGCGAAGGGTGTGGCGGCGGCAACGTCGGCGAAGCTGGCTGTGAGGTCTCGGTTGTCGCCCAATACATCATAGACAAAGCGACCGCGCAGTTCTGGGGTGATGGTCATGCCGTCGTTCAATGCCAGGGTGCTGGCCAGCCTTGCACCGATATAGGCTTTCAGGGCGTCGGTGTTTTCGGCGTCAACGCTGATCCCCAAACCGCCACCGCCTGCTTCGGTGAAGCTGTCACTGTGCAGATGGCTGTAGACAAAGCCGCCTGTGGGTTCGAAGAAGGCGTTTTCGGACAGGGCAAAGCGCCGGGCCGCTTCAAAGCCGAGGTTGAAGCTGGTGGCGTCATAGTCTGCTGTGGCGGGAGTGGGCAAATTGACGAGACGCTTTGACTTGATGGTTTGGAAACTG
>JANOVS010000061.1:0-2244 GCA_031417515.1 Hyphomicrobiales bacterium | reverse complement strand
GGTGGCCGAAGGCCGGAGGTGGGGGACGTTTCGAGATGGTGAAGTATAGCGGTTTACTTCCTCGCAGCCAGCAACAACTCCGTGAAGGCGGCAAATCCCAATCCGCCTTCTTCCGCCGTCACATAGGCTGGTTGATGCACCATCATCGGCAACAATGGCAGTATATTGGCAACGCCAATGCCCAGCGGAAAACATTCAAACATTGGCGCATCATTGGGTGAATCACCACAATAGGCCACAGATGTTTTGGCTTCAGCGGATGACCAGTTGAATAGGTCTGCAAGCAATCGCAGCGACATGCTTTGTTTGTCATGATCGCCAAACCATGCGTTGACATGAATGGAACTGACCTTGGCAACAGCGCCCTGCGCCGCAAAGTAATCTGCAATTTTTTGGGCCGTAGCAAGCGGCAAAGGTGCCACGTCCTCACAAAAATCAATGGCCACATCGATTTCACGATAGGCTTGGTCCGAGGCGATGGCAGTACCGGGAAAAATCCGCAAAACCTCTTCAGCAATTTCAAACAGCTTGCGACTGTTGTTTTTCCGGGTCACTTCATCCTGCGCATAGACCCGCTGCATTTTTTTCAAGGTCCGATCATAGCGAAAATAAAACGCGCCGTTTTCACCAACCACCGCATCGACAGGCCAAAGCCTGGCAATCGAATCACACCACCCGGCAGGCCGACCCGTAATCGGAATAACGCTGATGCCAGCATCCCGCAGTTTCTCCAAAGCAGAATAAGCCACGGCTGGCAATTGCCCATGCAGGGTCAGGGTATCATCAATGTCGGCCAAGACTGCCCGCACATTGCGCAGGCTTGAATGCGGAATTTCACTGAGCTGTTTCATGCGTATGACATTAGCCTTTCCACTGCGCGGGGTCACAGAAGGTCATTGCCCCACAACCACAACGCGTCTTTTTGCCTGATCTCTTGCCATGTTCATGCCACAGTGATAGCCGAGCCGGAGGGCAAGTAAAAGAGCGCGAAACACCCATGATGATGCCTGAGGAAAATACCCCGCCGCAAAAAGTCAAAACCGGCTTTCGCGAAAGGCGACGCAAATTCGTCAAACGTCGGGGCAAGCAATTGTTCCGCACCCTCGGCAACATTATGAGCCGCCAGTCAAAAGTTGGCGATACGCCGATTCTTGATGCCGGGCACTTCCCCTTCCTTGAGGCGTTCACTGCCAACTGGCAAAAAATTCGCGCCGAGGCTGAAGCCATTCTCAAACATCGCGAGGAGATTCCAGCTTTCCACGAAATCTCGCCCGACCAGAAAAAAATCTCTACGGGCAAAAACTGGCGTACTTTCATTCTGTTCGGTTTTGGAAAAAAGCTGGAGAAGAACAGCAGACAGGCTCCTTTCACGGCAGAATTGTTGTCACGTGTTCCCGAAATCCAGACGGCATGGTTTTCAATCCTGAGTCCCGGCTATCATATCCCGCCCCACACCGGCGTGACGAAGGGAATTGTCCGGGCCCATTTGGGCCTTATGATTCCGAAAGACGCCGAAAATTGCTGGATCCGCGTCGATGATCAAACCCGCGTCTGGCGACCCGGCGAGATTTTTGTGTTTGACGACACCTATGAACACGAGGTCTTCAACAATACCAATGAGGAACGGGTGATCCTGCTATTTGACTTCACCAGGCCCATGGGTTTTTGGGGCCGCGCCGTCAACAACACGTTGTTGCAGGCCATGAAGTTCACAGCCTTTTATCAGGCACCCAAGAAGAACCTGGCTGACTACGAAGATCGCTTCGAAGCGGCAACGCGCAACAACACCGAAAATCTGGAAAAGCTGTCAGACGCCGACTGATTCATTCAGCGGGTTGCACGAAAAAGCACTGTCGCATACGACCAAAGGGACATCATCCGTCTCGCGCCAAGTGGCGCGATCCACCTTCTCCAACTTCGTTGGAGAAGGGACAGTTGGCGATGTCGTCCCTTCTCCACGCGTTCGTGGAGAAGGTGCCCCAACGGGGCGGATGAGGTCCCTTTGTCGGCCATATGCGACCGCCTACTGATTTGGAGATGCAAACCATAGGGCAGGCTATACAGCCATCTGTATGTTTCAATCAGTACCTTGCACAACTCATCTTTTTCCTGATCATATGGGGATGATCCGCCAGAATTCTGGATTGAATTTCACCTGACGCTGATTTGCGTTTGACCATAGTGTGCCATCCGCATAATGTTTTCGACCATGACCAACGCTCTCCTTCTCGTATCCCAATGGGA
>JANOVS010000060.1:0-3709 GCA_031417515.1 Hyphomicrobiales bacterium | reverse complement strand
TGCTGCCGGCGTTCCTGGCACCCGTGCTGGGCGGCACCCTTCTTTCAGGCGGACGCGTGGCGGTGTTCGGTACATTCCTCGGTGCTGCTCTCGTTAATATCATCACCAGCGGACTGCTGCTGATGCGCGTCGGTGAATTCTGGATTCAGGCTTTTCTCGGTCTTATGTTGTTGGCGGCCGTCTTGACTGACCGGGCACGACACAAGCTGCTGCAAAGGCGGGGCATGATTTGATGGCGAACAACCTGCTGACCCGCGCCTTCGACAATGACTGGATTGGGCCAGCATTGGTCAGTGTTATCGCAATTGCTATCATTTCATTCTTTCAACCAAGCTTTCTGACACCATTCAATATTTTCGTCCTGCTGTCGGCAATCGCCGTCAACATGCTGGTCGCACTTGGTCAGTTGGTCATCATCGGCGTGGGGCAGATGAACCTGGCACTCGGTTCCATTGGCGGGTTGGTGGCCATCAGCTTTGGCGCGATGATGGAACTGTGGGGCTTTCCTCCATTTGTTGCAATAATCTGTGGTCTTTTGATCGGGGCCGCTGCGGGCATGGCAAGTGGCTTCGTCATTGCCAGCACCGGCATATCGGCCTTCATCATCACACTGGCGGGACTGCAAATCTTCAAGGGCATCAACCTCGGCATTACCGAGGCACAACCGTTTTATGGCATTCCGCAGGGCGTCAAGGATTTTGGCAATCTCTCAATGATCGGTCCTGTCCCGTGGCTGATTGTACCGACAGTCATTGCATCGCTTGCCGTTTGGTACCTGTTCGCTCGCCTGCGCATTGGACGCTACATTTTGGCCATTGGTGGCAATCGCAACGCGGCTGAGCTTTCGGGCATCAACGTCAATTCCACAATCATTTGGGCGTATGCCATTTCGGGCTTGCTGGCAGCGACGGCTGGCATGATGCTGGTGGCGCGTTTACAATTGGGCCATCCCACAATTGGTGACGACTGGCTGATCTCGTCATTCGCAGCTCCCGTCATTGGTGGAGCCATTCTGGCAGGTGGCCATGTCAGTGTACCGGGCACATTCTTTGGTGTCGTCATCATCGCCATTATCACGCAAGCCTTGGTGGTCTTCGCCATTGATCCTTTCGTGGTGCAGATCGTTCTGGGTGGCCTCATCCTGTGGGCTGTGGGAATCAACCGCTTGCGCGAAGTGCGCGTGTCTAAATTTCTCGGGCAAAAGGCCTGATCATGACAGCCGCCCTCTTCGTCTCCCACGTTTCAAAATCCTTTCCCGGGGTTCGCGCCTTGGACGATGTATCGTTGACGCTTTCGGCGGGATCGATCCATGCCCTGCTGGGCGAGAACGGTGCTGGCAAATCCACGCTGATCAAAATCATCACTGGAATACACAAGCCCGACAAGGGCGACATCTGCGTCAATGGTAAGGTCGTGCATCTGGCAAATCCGCGTCAGGCCGGTGCGGTGGGCATTGGCGTTGTGCACCAGGAACGCAATCTCGTCGCAAGGTTTTCAATCGCCGAAAACATCATGCTCGAGCGGTTGGGTCGGCATGACTTGTCCCTGATCAATTACGATCATATCCATGCCGAGGCGAGCAAGTGGCTCAAGCTGTTGGACCTTGATGTTGACTGCCGCATACCCGTCTCGCACCTCAGTGTAGCGCAAATGCAATTGGTTGAAATCGGCAAGGCGCTGTCTTTGCAATCACGGGTGCTGCTGCTGGATGAACCCACGGCATCACTGACACAAAACGAGTCAAAGGTATTGTTCCGGGTGCTGCGCAAACTGGCTGACGACGGCGTGGCATTGTGTTTTGTCAGTCACAAACTCGAAGAGGTCTTTGAGATTTGTGACACGGTGACCGTGCTGCGCGATGGCCGCAATGCATGTGAAAGTCAGTCATTGAATGGGCTTGTCCGCGCTGATGTTGTGAAAATGATGATTGGCCGGGCCGAACGCATTTCCCGGCGCGCGCCTCGCCCCAAGCCTGACATAGCGCCCTATTTTGAGTTGAAGGGCTATGCTTCGGCGGCAGGTCACCGCAATGTTTCATTGGCGGTGCGTCCGGGTGAAATTCTCGGGCTCTATGGCTTGGTCGGTGCGGGCCGCAGCGAACTTGCCAAAGGCATTTTGGGAATGACACGCCGCACCGCAGGTGATGTCCTTGTGGCGGGACGACCTACCGACATCGGCTCAGCCGCTGAAGCTTTGCATCAGCATGGCATTGGCTATGTGAGTGAAGACCGAAAACAGGAGGGACTGATCCTCCTGCATTCGGTGCTTGGCAATGTTGGTATTACGGTTTGGCGCAAGCTTGCTGCAAGCTTTGGATTTCTGCGCGATCAGACGATAATTGATCGCACCTCCCCGGTTCTGCGCAAACTGGAAGTGAAAACCCCTTCAATCCATCAAGTCATTGGCAACCTCTCAGGTGGCAATCAACAGAAAGTCTCGGTGGCAAAATGGATTGCGGCTGACGTTAAGCTGCTCATCATTGACGAGCCATCAGTTGGTATCGACATCAAGACCAAAGCTTATTTGCACGACCTCATCCACGAACTCGCTGAACATGGCACAGCGGTGTTGCTCATCACCTCGGATATGCCTGAGATGCTGGATGTAGCAGACCGCATTGTCGTCATGGCGGGCTTTGAAGTCAGAGGCGAAGTTGAAAACGACCGCAATTACGAACGCGTTTCGCGCGCCATCATGGGTTACATCCATGATCGTAAAGCGGCTTGATAGCGGAGGCAGAAACAATGGCAAAAATTACGCGCGTCGAAGCCTTGATGGTAAATTTGGTGCCAAAGGTAAAACGCACTGACGCCATCCAATCCTTCGTCAGCCAGGAAACGCCGATCATCCGCATCTACGACGCTGATGGTGCTGTTGGCACGGGTTATTCCTACACAATCGGTACTGGTGGTCCATCGATCATGAAGCTGATAGAACTCACCTTGGCGCCTGCCCTGATTGGCCGCGAAGCCGCCGAGATCGAGCGCATTTGGCGTGACCTTTTTTTCCTCACCCATGCCACATCAGTCGGGGCGATCACTTCGCTGGCGCTTGCCGCTGTTGACACCGCACTCTGGGATCTCAAATGCCGAAAAGCCAATGAGCCCTTGCACCGCATGGCAGGTGGCGCGCAGGAGCGTATTCCACTTTACACAACTGAAGGCGGCTGGTTGCACATTGAAGCGGCAGCCCTTGTGGATGACGCATTGGAGGCCAAGGCACTTGGCTTTGGTGGATCAAAAATAAAGATCGGACGGCCCCACGTGTCGGAAGATGTGGCCCGCCTTGAGGCTGTGCGGAAAGCTGTGGGTCCGGTTTTTGAAATCATGACCGATGCCAACCAACGCTTCACGGTGGACGAGGCGATCCGCCGTGCCCGCTGCCTCACGCCACTCGACATTGCATGGCTGGAAGAGCCGCTGACGGCAGATGACCTCATGGGGCATGTCAGGCTATCCCAAAGCACGACATTGCCGGTGGCGGTCGGTGAAAGCATCTACAGTCCTCTGCATTTTCGAGAGTACCTGCAACAGGGCGCATGCTCCATCGTTCAGGTGGACGTGGCGCGCATTGGTGGCATCACGCCGTGGCTCAAAGTGGCGCATCTTGCCGAATGTTTCAATGTGCCGGTGTGCCCGCATTTCCTGATGGAACTGCATGTCTCATTGTGTGCGGCCGTGCCCAATGCGCGCTGGGTCGAATACATCCC
>JANOVS010000059.1:0-1537 GCA_031417515.1 Hyphomicrobiales bacterium | reverse complement strand
CGTAGCTGACGGCGACTTTCCGGATGTTGGACAAATCGCGCCGCGTTCCGCCCTGGGGAGTGGCGCAACCGGAAAGTGCGAGCACGAGAGCAAGCGCGACGGGGCACAGTAAGCGGTGGGACATGGGCGGGAGGATTGCAGGACGCCCCGGCAGCTCAAGGCCCAAGCGTGTGGAACTCGTCAAAGTGCAGGCTTCGGAGCGGCGCAATTTCATCCACACGCGAAGCTAAATCACACTTATTATAATTTCTGGTAAATGATGGTTGACCTTTGGGGCGCGAACCTTGTATATCAACAACCACTGTAAAAACCAAAGCCGCAAAAACGCGGTGCTATCGGTAACAAGTTTCCATATCCAAAATCAAAATGAACGTCATGCATCTGAATCCACTAAAACGCTGGGCCGCCCCGGCAGCAGGCCTCTTCTCCATCTTCGCGGTGACGACCAGCCAAGCTGCGCTCGTGGCGCCCAATACCACGGAAGCCGCCGGCGCGATCCTCGGGGCAGGCACCAGTTTCGGGGCCAATCCCTCGCTCGCTGGCACCGTCGTCGGGAACATGACCACCAGCTTCATCGAGCCAAGCGCTCTCTTCCAAGGCACGCTGCGCTCTGTGGTCGTCCAGAACACCGCGGGCCTTCTGGATTTCTACTTCCAACTCTCGAATACCTCCAATCTCGCTCCCGTGAACACCGGACCCGGCCTTGGCTCGGACATCTTCCGCCTGACGCTCAGTGGCTTCTCGGGATACGGGACGGGTGCTGGTGATGGGCTGGAAATGAACTATCGGACCGACGGCCTGGCGGGCATCGCTGGAGCCATCTCCCTCCTGACGAGCGAAGGCGAATACGCCAGGCGCGCTCAAAACCGCTGCTCGAGGCTTTGCGCCAGTGGATGATTCTGAACCGTCAGAAGATCACGGATGGCTCAGCCACAGCCAAGGCGCTGGATTACAGCCTGCGGCGTTGGGAGGCGCTGACGCGTTTCGTATCCGATGGGCAATTGCCGGTGGACAACAACCATATTGAGAATCAGATCCGACCGATTGCCATCGGGCGCAACAACTGGTTGTTCGCCGGTTCGCTGCGCGCGGGCAAGCGTGGCGCCGCCATCTTGAGCCTGATCCAGAGCGCCCGGCTCAATGGGCATGATCCGTATGCCTATCTCAAGGATGTGCTGGCACGACTGCCAACCCAGCGCAACAGCATGATCGACGAGTTGTTGCCGCATCGCTGGCAGGTGCCAGCCTAACCTTCGGGCTGTAAACCACGCCGTCGGCGCTTTGGTCAAGAGGGGTTTGCTGCGCGCTTACGGTCGTTCTTCTCGAAACTCACCAGATGCGCCTCATACGGCAGGCCGGTTTATTCGAGCATGATCGACACCTTGACGCCATTGGGTGTTGGCAATGAATAAAGCTGGATGCGATCTGGGTGTTGGGCGGGCCATTTTTTCGTGATGGGAAAGGCGCGAAGATTTGTCATGGTGTTTGTTCAGGTTTGGGTTGCGATTGAACGCGTGATGTTGCCTGCTTTGAAAGG
>JANOVS010000058.1:0-1800 GCA_031417515.1 Hyphomicrobiales bacterium | reverse complement strand
ATCGCAGCGATCAATGTATCAACAGAAGGATGCTTGGTGTGCGGCACAGCCACACCCCGACCGATCCCCGTGGAACCAAGCTCTTCGCGTTTGAGGATCGCCGCCACGATCCCCTCTTCATCAGCAGCTTTGATACTGCCTGAATCGCGCAACGAGGCCACCATGGACCGAATTGCGGATTCCTTGGACCCAACCGGAATGTCAGGATTCACAGCCGACTGCACCACGAAGTCACACAACTTCATCGAGAACCTCTCCTTGTTTGCACCGACTCACCCGAGGAACACATTCCCGTACCCGGTCATCCCCGAAAAATGAAATCGTCCACTGCCCTCATGAAAAACCAATTCAGCCGAATCTAAATATCGGCTGACAACATGTATCGCACTGACCGCTCCCCGCTACTCGAAGAACAAACTTCACGCGGGAACAAACCCCTTGGCAACAACATCTCACACACCAAGTACATCACTCTGCTATTGGAATCTCGCTCAGGCTTGGGCCGCGATGATCTTGGATCTTCTCTTTGTACTTCCGAACCTGCTGCTCCATCTTGTGCAGCGCCAAATCAAACGCGACCGTCGCCTCATCAGCGGTCTCAGCCGCGACCAAGTCATGGCGATGTTCGGTGTTTACGAGGATTTCAACCGTCTATTTCCCGTTGTAAAAATCGACCGTGATCCCAATCGAAGTGACTCGCCCGAAATAGGTCAGAAGTTTTTCGACCTTCTGAGACATGTAATCGTGAGTACTTTGACTGATGCTTCCGTGTCGGCTGGTGATGGAAACTTGCACCGAAGATGACTCCTCTCGGACACAGCGTGCCCGAACAACGACTGGTTTCACGCTAAACAGCCTGAGAAATGCGGGCAGGCATTCCTCTGCCAAGCAAACCGCCTGTCTCGGCCCCGCTCACTGAACGCAATCACGCCGGGGACCGCCCCCAACCTGTTGCTTGTTAACGTCTGCGAGCAGAGTCTATCAACCCACATCGGCGATGAAAATGTACGCACGACGGACAGCGAGGCACTTTGAGGAAGTTCGGAACCGAATCACTCGTGGCCCGCGCGCGGCTCAAATGGCAGCAAGCGCCACTCCAGTGATCTCAACCTGAAAGGCTCGCCCGCTTTCAGTGGCTTACTCACGAAAGTCGATCTCTGCACGCAATCGAGGAACGGGTGAGTCAACCCCGAGTCGCTCGCCAGACATCGGCAACGCAATGGTCGGTAGCGATGACGACTTTCGGTTCCACATCTCGCTTAGCCGGGAAAGCGATGCAACGCCTTTCACTAAACCCACAGGCTCGACCCGCACATCCGATCGACCGTCCGCGCGAATCGAATGAATCGGAGGCCCCGCCGATTTTCGCGACCGCTCTTTCAGTTCCAAGCCAAAGAACGGGATGCGTGAGTTACTATCGATGGAAACGCTCTTGCCATCCACCGCGCAGCCTACGGCACCACAACTCACAAGCCCAACACAGGCGGCGAGGGCCAATAGCGCCCGGCAACTTGAAACGCGATTCATCGCAGAAATCTTGAATTTCACAGGCATCCATCCTTGGATACGACCACACATCAAATCACAACCACTCACCTGCAAGCCACACGTATTCAGTTCGAGGTAACGAACGAGGCGTGCGACTCAACACTGGACGAGAGTCGAACCGAGGCGGGTGATATCAAGATCTCCAACCCACGAGAAGAGGGATTGGCAGACGGGAGCCAGCAAACCAAGCCCCGACGATCACTGTATTTTCGAGCGAGTTGCCGCCAACTTCGCCGGACCAGCACCGTCGCG
>JANOVS010000057.1:0-7473 GCA_031417515.1 Hyphomicrobiales bacterium | reverse complement strand
AGTAACACGCTGAGAGTTTGGCTTGATGTTTCATCCAGGTTATGTCGATCACGCACCTGCTTGTGGCTGCATATCCTTCGGATCAATCCCTGCCACCACAACCGGTTTTTTCATCGCGTCGCGCCGGAAGGGTTCGCCGAGCACTTGGTTGATCTCTGCTTCGATAAATTTGTTTCTTTTGGTCATCGACCACCCAATTCCTATCGGTGCCGCACGGCCCGGTGCAAGGCCACTATTCCCAGTGACATGTTTTGGAATGTCACGTCGCGAAAGCCGTAGCTTTCAAACTCCCGAGCCAAATGGTTTTGGTCCGGAAAGCCGTTGATGCCGCGCAAGAGATAATCATAGGCACTGGGATCACCACCCATCACAATCCGCGCCATGATGGGCATGCAAATGCCCATGTAGCCAAGATAGAGCCGATGCAAAAATGGAACGGGGATTCGGGCTGCCTCGAGGCAGAAAAAGACACCGCCGGTCTTCAAAACCCGCGCTACCTCTGTCATCACTTTTGAGCGGTTCATGATTTTCATGCCGAATGCGATGGAAAGGATGTCGACCGATGCATCTGCAACCCCTGTCAATTCATAGGCATTCATGACCTCATACCGAATTTTCAGACCTTCGAGGTCACCTTTTCGCTGGGCAACGGCCAGCATGGCAGGTGAAAGATCAATGGCGCGGAGTTGCTTTTTTTCTGCAGACGGTGAACGCGCAAGACGCCGTGCCAAACGATGAATGATATGGCCGGTACCGGCGGCGAGATCGACAACCACCTGCCCATTTTCTTCTGACATGCGCAGCGCAAGTCCATGCTTCCAACCCCGGTGTGAGCCAAGGCTGAAGACATCACACATCAAGTCATAACGACTGGCGATGCGGCCAAAAACATCATCTGCATCAGCGTGAAACAATGCCGCGTTTTGCTGCTCTTCTTCCGGCAAGCTTGTTTTCCCCTTTTAAGAAAAGCGTAGGCTAACCATGCTTTGACAGTAAATCAAACTCCCACCTGTTCGCGCATGTCGTCCTTCGAAATCCCTGCCACTTCCACCGGCTTCTTCATGGCATCCCGCCTGAACGGTTCGCCGAGTTCCTGATTGATCATGGCTTCGATCAGGGTGGTCTTGCCGTGTTTCATCTGGTCTTCGACGGCCTTGTGCAAAGCGGCTGTGAGTTCATCCATGGTTCGCGCGATCACACCTTGCAGGCCGCAGGCTTTGGCGATGGCGGCGTAGCTGACTTGTTCGTCGAGTTCTGTGCCGATGAAGTTGTCGTTATACCAGAGAGTGGAGTTGCGCTTTTCGGCGCCCCATTGATAATTGCGGAAAACCACCATGGTGATGGCGGGCCATTCGGTGCGGCCAATGGCAGTGAGTTCGGTGACGGCGATGCCAAAGGCACCATCGCCGGAGAAGCCAACGACGGGCACATCAGGGCAGGATATTTTTGCGCCGACAACGGAAGGCAAACCATAGCCACAGGGACCAAACAATCCGGGAGCCAGATATTTGCGGCCTTCATCAAAAGTTGGATAGGCATTGCCGATGGCGCAATTGTTGCCGATGTCGGAGGAGATGATGGCATTGCGCGGCAAGGCAGACTGGATGGCACGCCAGGCCATGCGCGGGCTCATCCATTTTGGTTTGGCAGCACGGGCCCGTTCATTCCAGGTGGTGCCGGGATCATCCTGCTCGTGATCCATGGAGGAGAGCTGTTGGGCCCAACGGGACTTCGTGGTGGAGATCAGGTTTTTGCGTTCGGTGCGGCCTGCATCACCAGCTTGGGGTGAGAGATATGCGAGGATCCCTGACGCCACTTTTTTTGCATCGCCGACAATGCCGACCGCGACTTTCTTGGTCAGGCCGATACGGTTGGGGTTGATATCAACCTGGATGATTTTGGCCTGCTTCGGCCAATAGTCGAGGCCATAGCCCGGCAATGTCGAAAACGGATTGAGCCTTGTGCCCAAAGCCAAAACAACATCTGCTTGCTGGATCAAATCCATGGCGGCTTTCGAGCCATTGTATCCCAGCGGTCCTGCGAACAACGGGTGGGTGCCGGGGAAGGCATCGTTGTGCTGATAGCCCACGCAGACTGGCGCATCGAGGCGCTCGGCCAAGGCTTTCGAGGCTGAAATGGCACCGCCGATGACGACGCCTGCACCATTCAAGATGACGGGAAATTTTGCCTCCGACAATAATTTCGCCGCTGCTGCAATTGCGTCATCGCCGCCAGACGGTCTTTCAAATTCCACGATGGCCGGCAAATCGATATCGATGACTTGGGTAAAATAATCCCGGGGCATGTTGATTTGTGCAGGGGCCGACAAGCGCTTGGCATTGAGGATGACGCGGTTCAAAACTTCGGCTACGCGGTTGGGATCGCGCACTTCTTCCTGATAGCCCACCATGTCCTTGAACAGGGCCATCTGTTCCACTTCCTGAAAGCCACCCTGACCAATGGTGCGGTTGGCGGCTTGGGGTGTGACCAGCAGAAGCGGCGTGTGGTTCCAGTAGGCCGTCTTTACAGCGGTGACGAAATTGGTGATGCCCGGTCCATTCTGGGCAATCATCATGCACATCTTTCCAGAAGCTCTTGTGAAACCATCGGCCATCATGCCGCCCGAGCCTTCGTGGGCGCAGTCCCAGAAAGTGATTCCAGCTTTCGGGAAAATATCCGAGATTGGCATGAAGGCCGAACCGATAATGCCGAAGGCATTGTTGATGCCGTGCATTTGCAGAACTTTGACGAAAGCTTCTTCGGTGGTCATTTTCATGGGGCTGGTCTCCGGGGCGTGAATGTTGTTCGAGGTTATCGCGTCTGACGGTCCACTTCATAGGGCCAGTTCTGTGACGCACCAAAGCCGGGTCAACTTCACTTCAGTTACTTGGCCGTGATGGCCTTGCCGATCAATTCGTAGGCACGGCGCGTTTTACGGGAAAGTTGGCGCGCCCCCATGGTTTCGGGACCATCAAAACCACCCGGCCACATGTAGGCAAAAAGTGCCACGACCTTGGGATCTGATTTGGCAAGGTCGAAATAGCTCAGTGCAACATCGGTCATGTCACTTGCCGACAGTCCGAAGGCACCATGGGCATCAGGCCGATAGTGGGCGTCCATGACGACGACAAGCTTTTGCCTGGGAGACGACAGTTTGGATTTAAGCAGTGCAAACTCTTTGAGATAGGTTGGGTCCTTGGCAGGGTTCCTGACGAAATAGCGGTCGAACCCCACCCAGTCGGCACTTTTCGGCACTTCAAGTTCGGCAATGCTCGGATATGCTTCGACAATCAGGATGGGGACTCGCGGCACCGTCGCTTTGATCAAATCCGATGCGGCCCTCAAATCGCCCGCACTGATGCCGTTCCATGTGGGCTCTTCGCCCAAATAGAATGCTGCAAGATCTTTTTGACGCGTCTTGAGTGAGTTGCGGGAAATGAATAGTGACCACTGCTCGCGATAGTCCTTGCGAAGTGTGTACTTGCTGCCGCTGGGACCGTCGCTGCCGGTTTGTTCAAAAAACAAGGGATAGACGTGGACATAAGGTTTGACGGCAAGCGACTTCATGGCTTCCATACGAGAGACAATGTTCTCCGGCTTCACGACAAGAATATCCGCCGTGTTGGTGAAGCCCGCCACCTCGTCAAGATAGTTGGTCTTGGCCACTTGATCGAGCGGATCATCATGCCCGACATCCACAAGCGTGAACCCGAAAAACCGCAGATGTGGAGTTTTTCTTGTCTCCCCGGCAACGGCAGGGTTGCTGCCGACCAGCAGCAGCATAAAGAAAACCATGATGAAGCGCGACAGGTCTGGTTTGCAGGCATCGATCATGGATCAGGTCTTTGCAATCAAGTTTGTCCGTACAGTGGCAGAAGCGTGACAGCGATTTTCGGCAGATGATTGCGCGCTCAGCATCTGGCATGCTATCGCCAAATCACGGCGACCGTAGTGCAGCAGGATAGGGCACAGGTCACTTGGTTGCATGATCGGCGTTCGAGTTTGAGATTCGGAACGAGACGTTAGGTCTATGCGGCTTCGACCAAGTATTGTATGGGAGCCGTGTGCGTGGCGATTGGTCTTGGTAGCTCAGCAGGATAGAGCACCGGTTTCCTAAACCGGGGGTCAGGGGTTCGAATCCCTTCCAGGACGCCAACTTCATAGATGATCGGATGAGAAGGCGTGGGTCCGCCCTTGTTCACCGTGGCACGTCCCTCTCCTGATTTGCTTTGCAAATCACCCTCTCCCGCGAGGGGAGAGGGAAGGCAAGAAGAGGGAAGGGGAAGGGGAAGGGGAAGCACTTACTTACTTTGCCCGCTTCACCAATTCCCGCGCCGTCGCTTCATTCGTAATCAACACATTGCATTTCACGAATTTCATGCCGCCGAGGATGGCTTCTATCTTATCGTTGCCGCCGGCGGCTATTACGCGTTTGGGGACTTTCAGGAGGGTTTTTACGGGCATGGACATGACCCTTGAATTCACGGGGTGATCGACCAGTTCGCCTTCGGCGTTGAAAAAGTTGAAGAGCAGATCGCCCACGGCACCGGCTGCTGCGATTGAGGCGTGGTCTTGTTCTGAAAAGAAACTGAACTGGAATGAGGTGGAACTGGGGCTCATGTTGGCGAGACTTAACAGGGCCATTTGCATGTTCTTGGCGTGGTCGAAAACCGTGGAGAGGCCGCAGCGGTTGAACAGGGCGTCACGGGTTTCGGGACTGTCGACGATTGCCGGGGCGGTGAGGAGATAGCAATCAGCGCCAACGGTCTTGGCAAATTGCCAGGCGAATTCGGCGGGGTTGAATCTTCGGGCTTCGACAATGCCGCCCAACAGCGACACAACTTCAACGCCTTTGAGATTGCGTGGCGAGAGGGATTGCAGGGAATGATACAAGGTTTGACCCCAGCCGACGCCGAGGACAAAATCATCCGTGAGCTGATCAGTTGTGTACATGCCCGCCGCCATGCCAATGGCCTTGCCGATATTGCCGGGATCGGATGGTTCTGGCACCACATGGGCGTCGATGAGATTGTAGGCGCTTTTCAATTCGCGCTCGAGGCTGAGGCACTCGGCAATCTCGCCTTCGATCCAGATTTTGACTTCGCGTTGCTTGATGGCTTCCGTGATATTTCGCACCACGGTGACCCGGCCAATGCCGAGCTTGTCGGCGATTTCATTTTGCGTCAGGCCTTCGACATAGTACATCCATGCGATGCGCAAACGGTTGCGGGCGACGCGGCCGGCAGCCCGTTCTGTGGGCTCGTCAGGCAGTGTGTAAGATGTTGGTTTGGCCATGGCGGAGTTCCGGCTAAAAGATACAAAGATACTCACACTAGCACTTTTGTTTCGTTCGGGAAGGGTCTCAAATTCACCCCAATGGGCCGCGATGTTGAAAGCTCACGGTAAAAAGCGGGATGAAACGAAACATTTGCATCCTTCAAATACATTTAGTACAGTCATGATCAGAAGTAATGGATCCCGGCCGGAATTGGCAAATGAGGGTTCATGCGGGAGGAATTGCGATAGTGGTTTTACAACACCATGGAATTGCGAACGCGACTGCCGAAAGCATCGGCGGCCCTTTTATTGCTTGGCGACTTCAGCCATATTGTTTTTTTCTTGCCAGAATTTCGCGCAGCTTCTCCCTGACTGCCGTGAAAAAACCTTCGCCGTGTCAGGCCTTGCATGACGCGAAGGACCATCAAATCAGGCCAAATTCCACGGAGGAAATAGCATGACGAAAATTGCAAAGGGGCAGCTGACACGCCGCTCACTTTTGAAAACAACTGCGGCCACGGGTGCTGCACTCGCCACTGCCGGTGGTGTCAACATGTTCAACATCAACTCTGCTTTTGCCCAGATGATGAACCCGGCTGACGTGCTGGCGAAACTGAACGTCGGCAAGTTTGTGAAAAAAGAGTATCGCGAACAATACAAGCTTGGCGACAATGACGAGCTGTGGGATCCGAAGAAGGATTGGATCCGCACTGCCGATTGGGAAGCCATCCGCAAGGAACATGCTGGCAAAACCGTGCGCTTTGCCGTGGGTGCCGCTGACCGTGAATCAGCCCAGGAACAGACCCAGCCCTTCGCTGAACTTTCCGGCATCAAGATCGACGTTGTGTCGATTCCAGATGACGCCATGTACGACAAGGTGGTTGCCGAATTCCTGTCGGGCAATGCCGGCTTTGATGCCATTCAGTTCTTCTCGCCATGGCTGGGTGACTTTGCGGCCCAGGGCTTCCTGAAGCCACTCGATGAATATGTGGCCAAGTGGGCTTTGCCATTTGATGACTGGTATGAAACCTATCAGGCCAACTATGGCCGTTGGGGTGACAAGGGCATTCTGGGCATTCCGTTTGATTGCGATATCCAGCAGGTGCATGTGCGTCCGTCGGTATTCGCCAAGATCGGCATCAGCAGCATTGACAAGGTGAACACCATTCCGTCCTACGACGAAATGCTGCGCATTGCCCCTGAACTTAACAAGGCACAAGCCGGAACTGCCGGCATCGGCCTGATGGCTGGTCGCGGCTTCTGGGCGACCTATGCCTGGGAGCACATTGCCGCCCAATACGGCATGCACTTGTTCAACGACAAGTGGGAACCCATTTTCAACGGTGATGCCGGTGTGAAGGGCCTCGAAATGCTCGCAGCCCTTTCAAAGCACGCCATCGAAGGTGTTGCCGCTGCCGATTGGCCAACCAACCGTGCAGCCATGCTGGGCGGCCAGATCGCTTGCAATATCTCGTGGCAAGATACGGGAACGCAAGCTACACGTGCCGATCAATCTAAACTTGGTAATGACATCGTGACAATCTATGAACCACGCGTTGCTGGCGGCACCTATGCGCCACCCAACATCGCCGGCTCAACATCGGTTGTCGCTTCCACTTCGCCAGAACCAGAAGCCGCATTCCTCATGCTCGCCTTCCTGACGACGTCGTCAATCATGGCGATGAACGAAGCCAATGCCAATGGCGTGGCACCCGGAACCAAGTCTGTGCTTGGCAACGAGAAGCTGCGCAGCGTCTCGCAGCCAGCCAAGGTTTGGGCTGAATCGCTTGACTATGCATGGTGTGCACCACGCATTCCATCGGGCTTCCAGGTCGAGCAGGAAATCGGTTTCCTAGTCAACGAAGTCATCGTTGGCACCAAGAAGCCGAAGGAAGCGCTTGATGAAGCCGCCGGCAAGGTGAAAGCCATCATGGAAAAGAACGGCTTCTACAAAGGGGCTGACCCGATGAACTACGCTGCCACCGAACCAGGCTTGTGGATCGGCAAGGGCAAAGCTGTTCCGATCTGATGTTTCGCTGAAACGGATGGCCGGGGTGAAAGTCTCGGCCATTTTTTGGGCTTGTCCGAAATGGCGTCCCCCACCTCCGGCCTTCGGCCACCTCCTCCCCGTTGAAGAAACGGGGCGGAGGGCAGTTCACCCTCCAACCCGCGCCTTTCGCGGGGAGGAGGTGGCCG